>DUAA01000231.1:0-3464 GCA_012961055.1 Nitrospinaceae bacterium | reverse complement strand
TTATCAATCGATTCCAGTAAATCGACTTTTCCTGGCCCAAGAGCTATTAAATCTTCAGAAAGTATTCGTAAGCGGGATCGGCATTGGGCTGAAATTTTTTTCACTGCCAAGTTGCACCATCCTTACTTTTTAAGACGCACGAGACCCAGAACATTAGGGATTGGGTGCGAAAAAGTATTTTTGTTATGTTCCCTGGATCCTGTGGAATAACTACCGGTGAATTCGTGTTCTTCTTTTCCTGTGTTGATATATAGCTGGGCATCTGCTCCTCCTTCCACGTACATAGTTTGTTTCAGCCCAATAGGAAGCTCCAGAAGCATATCTATCAAATCATGCGAACTATAAGGGGATCGAACATGAATAAACAAAATTCGACCCTGATGGTCCATCCCAATAGCGGCAATGCTCCATATGTTCTTTTGTTGTTCCCACATGTTTTCTCTATGGCAGGAGATCATGCGAATGCTCTGGACTAGCGTGTCGTACTGTTTCCGGAGGCTTTGAAAATCATCACAATCCCGATCAATGATCCGTACTGAGATTGAATTTTTTTTAATTGGATTGAAAGCGAGAAAAGTTTTGTCTTTGGAAACCCAGGTGTTGTTTGTGTGTTGTCCATTTTTCATGTAAGAGACACTGGACATCATATTTTTTTGATACATACTTGCATTGATGGCAGCAACAAGACCATTCTTTTTAACCCAATTTTTAACTGACAAACGTTTACCTTGGTCTTCGGATGATGCGTTTAACAACCGCAATCCAAAGGAAGCGATATCGGCCCTTAAAATGCGGATTAACGAGTCACCAACAATGGATTTTTTTGGAGCTGGAAATATACCAATATCCAAACCTTTTTCAAGGTTTCTCCAAATAGAAGATTCTGTGGAATTCGCTTGGCAGATTTTGAGACTGTTTACAAGTGAAATGGCACATAGAAAAATGAGTAATAAAAAGTATTGGAAATATTTCACGATTCTGGCTCCGGTGAAAATGAAATACTGATTTAAGATTTGATCACCGATCACCCTTTTCCTGAAAAAAGGTTGAAAGGCAGGCCCGTAAACTGGAGATTATAACTTTCCTTTTCAGGATTGTCGCAAAAATTATTTTGCTTAGGCGGTCCCATTCAAATTACAAAAGTAGCTGAATTAATTGCTTTAATTGTGATTCCATGAAAAGGTTTAATTGATTTTATCGGTATTTTCATCCATTATATAAAATGTGGTATCTCTTGGAGTTTGTCTTATGGCTGTGCTTAGGGACATTGTAGTTGCCTGGGGCAATAGCATTTTTGTGGACCATGAGTTTTATGTGGGATGCTAATTTTATTTGAAAATTTGTCGGTCTAATTATCGACTGATTGGTTTTTATTTTTCGTCAAATAGTATTATATTAATTAACAGTTCATTTTTTTTTAAGAGGAGTTGAGAGGTTTATGAAGATCTTTTCTCGAATCATGGCATTATTGGTATTGGTTTTTTTTGCAGGGTGTGCAGCTCAGGCAGGCGGCGGTAGTAGCAGTGCGGTTTCTAGTTCTGACAAAGCTTTAGCTATTACCCAGCCGGCTACTTTGAGTAATGTCAACAGCCCGTTAAAAGTTTGCATGGCAACCAATGGCTACACCGTTGAACCGGCTAAAAAGGGTGTAAACCCTGGAAAAGGTCATCATCATTTGCTCATTGATTCAGATATTCCTGGAGATTTAAGCAAACCAGTAGCTAAGGATGACACTCATATTCACATGGGCGACGGTTCTAAATGTAAAACCATTAATTTGACAAAAGGTCAGCATACCATTACGGCTCTTTTTGCCCAGGGTAATCATGTTCCCTTTAACCCCGTGGTTACCGATTCCGTAACTGTTCGTGTGGTGCAAGTAAATTAATTGTAGTCCGGGCAACTGGATTATACAGAATATTCCACCTCCGATTTGGGGGTGGAATTTTTTTTGATCTTTTTTAATCTTATTTTGTGTGAGCGATCAAAGAATTTTATTTCACAGTTCCTTACGGAAGGCTTATGACAGACTTAGTTAAAACGCCAGTATTTGCAAATGATAACTTGATCAATTTGTATCACCTGAACGAGTTGTATCAGAATATCGCCACTGAGGTTTCCCGGCGCTTGCGAGAAGGTCTTCATATTGACGTTCCCATAACCTCTGGGATTTGGGGAGGTACCTATCTAATTGCGCGCCCTAACGGCTTAGCAAAAAGGCGCATCTGGAGGCTGTATTGCATCGTAAATCTTCCGCAAAATACACCTTTGGACAAACATACAAACATGGAGAAGTTGGTCTCTCATTACTGCGATGTATTTCAGGAGGCGTTTGCGCCGGATTTAGATTTGAAACTGGAAATGTGGGGCGGACGTCTTCCTTTCAGCAACTCTGCCAGACCCAGTCAGACTTTGCATATGGAAGATTCTACTGAAACGGTGAGGTGGCTGAGGGTGTTCTTTGTTTGGAATCATGTTTCCTGGGAAGAGTCGATCGTTTGCGATTTGGTAAGGATCATCAAGGAATACAAAGAATTTTTTGATTTAAAAAAAGGTCCCGTAGTCAAAGATCCAAAAGAAGTTAAATACCTGCTCCAGGACATCATAATAATTTACCGTACATTGAAAAATGCTTGCAGTGAAGAGTTTCGGGAACATGCCGACCCGATCATCGAGAAAATGATGGGAAAGTTTTTGAGTGGTCTGCATGATTCAGGGGAAATCGTGGAACTTTATGAGATGGTGTTTAAAAACGCGTTGATTTATGGTTTCGAGGAATGTTTGGAAGTGCCCTTCATGAAAGCTGGTCTCAATATCCAGAATATGGAAGAATGGCCGGTTGAAAAAATCAACTGGGTGCCCGATGAGTTAAAAGAAAAACTTATTCCTCCCATTCAGCAAATATTTTCCGGATTCAAAACGGAGTTGGACAAGGAGAAAGTCCTGTGATCCAGGAGAATGATTCAGGTCTTTAAAGCCGCAACAAACTCTTCAAGGCTTTCAAAGGTCAGTTCCGCCCCATCAAAATCTATATTACGATTCAGTGGGTTTCGCAGAATGATGCAAGGCATTCCCGCTTCCTTGGCTGCATGGAGCCCCTTTAGCGCATCTTCCAGTACAAAGCATTCATCAGGTGCACAACCCAGGTTTTTAGCGGCGTTTAAAAAAATATCTGGATGGGGTTTCTCTCTGGCGGCAGACTCCTTACCCAGAATTACCGGAAATAGGTTTGATGCACCGGCATTTTCAAGAATATAACGAATGTCCTTGGCCCAGGATCCTGAGGCAATGGCCAGTTTGTGTTCGGTCGACAGGATTTTTACCATGCTTCTCGCCAAGGGAAATAATTTGATTTCCCCACTTTGGCAAAATCGGGAATAGACTTCGAACTTTTGCTTTCTCAGGTCAACAGGATCCACATCCAGTTTAAGATTATGGCGTTCAATTTCTCCTGCGATGCCTTT
>DUAA01000230.1:459-2190 GCA_012961055.1 Nitrospinaceae bacterium | reverse complement strand
TCTGGGGACATTTACTTTTTTTTCAAGAGATAGCAATGAGTTTTAATCATTCACTGCCGCTGTTAAAAACCAGTCAACCTCTGTAAACCACGTCTAAAACAACTGAATTATTTGAACTTAATCACTATAGTCGCTGACTAACAAATACTTCCCAACAACTCTGAAATATCCCATGCTGACTTCCGTCACATCAAACCAGACCTCAGGTTTTCAAAGCCTTACACAATCGATTACCAATGAAAAAGATCAGTCTCTAGCTAGTTTAAACCAAGGTAAACAGGCATCACTACCCTCAAATCCCTCAAATTCCTCAAAACCAACCAACAAGGCATTAGCTCAACTGACTCGAGAAGAAAAAAACCAAGTCCAAAAGCTAAAAAATCGCGACCTAGAAGTTAAAGCACACGAACAGGCTCATTTAAGTGCTGCCGGCAATCTCTCCATTAGCGGGGCAACATACAATTATACCACCGGGCCCAATGGGGTTGCCTATGTAACAGGAGGCGATGTCAAAATTGATGCCTCGCCAGTTCTAAATGACCCTGCCGCTACTATCAAAAAGGCGAAAATTATTCATCGGGCTGCGCTAGCTCCTGTTAACCCCTCAAAGCAAGATCAATTAGTCGCAAACCAGGCCCTCACCTTAGAACAAAAATCGAGAGTAGAACTAAGCCAAGCGAACAATAAACAACAAGAACAAATTAACCAACAAGAGCAAGCGAAAGAAGCAGAGCCATCAAAACAAGACAATTATCAGGCGGCTCAGCCGTTTTCGACTGAATCTAACAGTTCACGCCCAGGCTCACTGTTCAACATCAGTGCTTAAATATCAACGACCCTGTTTTGATCAAAGGAGTCCACCACACTTTTTCCGAGATAGCCCCTCGGATTACATAATATTCGGCCCCCTGCCACTCTATAGTCACCAGGACTATGAATATGACCATGAAACCAGGCGTCAATTTCATACGTATGAAACAGGTATTTTAAATCATTACAGTACGCTAACTTCTTTAATGACTTTGAAGTATCATCCCAACTCCATTCCGTGGGGGCATGATGCGTAACAACAATGGTTTTACCCTCATGTGCTTGTGACAATTCATTTTCCAGCCATTGTCTTGACTGATGATGAAGTAGAGTAAAAACCTTTTGATTAAAAGCAATATCGTTATATTTTATTTTTCTGAAATCATTCAGGGTTTGACCTAAGACCTCAGCTTTATCCTCACCTTCCAGAAACAAATCAGTCCATAAACTGCATCCTATAAAACGAATGCCCTTAAAAATATAGCTGTTCTTTTCCAGGAAATGTATCCGGCTTCCAGCGCATTCATCGCGTAACATTTTCAAGGTTTCCTGGTACTCATGCGTATAATACTCATGATTCCCCGCCACATAGATAACAGGTTTTTGTAGGCGTTTAAGCCATTCCACACCTTGTTTAAAAACACCAATATCACCCGCAGCAATGATTAACTCTGAATCATTGTCAGGTAAAATCAAGGGCCCAAACTCTAGGTGAATATCAGAAAAATAATTTATCCGCACAATTTCACTCTTTTGTCTAACACAGATAGAGTATAATAATCAATTATATCACCTAAATCCTGATCGGCACATAGCTCAATCCAAGGTATAACAACTTTCCAATTTTTTTAAAAAACATCATGTCAATTAGCCCAAGAAACCAAACCCACCCTGTCATGGTTGGCAATATTCAAGTCGGTG
>DUAA01000230.1:0-287 GCA_012961055.1 Nitrospinaceae bacterium | reverse complement strand
TTCTGTACCCATCGTCGGTGATTTCCACTTTAACGGCCATAAACTTTTAGCCAAATACCCCGGCTGTGCCGAGACTTTAGCAAAATATAGAATCAACCCGGGCAATGTTGGGCGAGGAAAAAGTCGCGACCCTCAATTTCAGCAAATGATTGAATTTGCCTGCCAGTACGATAAACCTGTGCGCATTGGTGTCAATGGCGGGAGTTTAGACCAATCTGTTCTCACCCGACTTCTGGATGAAAACAGGCTGCAAGAGAATCCTCTGGAATTAGCTGCCATTACCCGTC
>DUAA01000229.1:11748-12967 GCA_012961055.1 Nitrospinaceae bacterium | reverse complement strand
TCCAAAGATATCATTGCCGATCGCAATCGCGGATGGTCATATATTCCAAAAAGTATCATTACTGAAAGAGGTTTAACCGTGGATGAATTTCATTCTGGGATTTCCATGGAAAAGAATCTGCAAATCTTGGAAAATTTGCTTTGTAAAACAAATGGCCACCTGCATGATGCATTAAAGTTCACTTTAGCCATACCCAGAACAGAAATGGCAATTCGTCTGTTTTGCGTCTGGCCTTTATGGATGGCCGCCAAAACTGTCTCCGTATTGCATAATAATCCAGAATTGTTGAATTCAACGATACCAGTTAAAATTTCTCGAAGCACCGTAAAACGCATATTAGTGGGAACTCTTTTTATCGCATGGTCTAATAAGCTTCTAAAAATTTCCTTTAGCAACATCATCAATGATAAAGTACACTTAGATTCTCCCGTATTTGATCAGGAAGCACTGATGTCGCGCCTGAAAAAGATTCCCTTGGATATCGCAAATTCTAACACTTAAAGTTGCTTAATTATTATGTCCAACTCAAATAGATTCAAAGATAATGAAGATGGCACTGTAACTGACACCCAATCTAATCTCACATGGATTCGGGAAGATGGATGGCAAAAAGAAGGTCGATGGTTTAGTTGGGATGAAGCCAAGGAATGGGCAGGTGATGTGAGTTACATTAAGTTCGGCAAGTCTCAGGATTGGAGATTGCCCGACGAAGAAGAAATCCTGACGTTATATGATACGGATGCCATCAACAAGGATAAATATGGCAAAGAGATTCATCTGGATGCTATTTTCCCTTCCGGGCCCCAAGCCACCGTCTGGCTGAAAAGCGAACAAGGACACGAAGGAACTTTGTTTGACTTTAAAAATGGGGAAACACGTCGCTTATATAAGAGTAAAAGCGGTAGAATGTCTGTTCGCTTGGTATATGGAAGTATTCCCAGATCATGAACAATATTAGATCAAGGAGAAACCTTTGCCTGCTGAATATCACCTAATCACAAGTCTATTTTAATGAGAAGTTCTTTTGAATAAAAGTAGTCTAATTTCTCTCGCAGGTGGGTTTTGGTGTGTTGTTGGATTGTTTCTTCTTGTTCGCGGGTTTGGCATGTACCAACTCGCAAGTGAGGAGCAGCACTCAACTCAAGTGGCCATTTTTATTTCTGCTATCTCAGCGGCATTGATCGGACTGATTAAGGGAAAGTTTGTATTGAGCAAAACT
>DUAA01000229.1:0-11703 GCA_012961055.1 Nitrospinaceae bacterium | reverse complement strand
GGCCCTGTCCATATCCATCATTTGTTTGCTAAACCATTTTATTTTTTGATCCCGATGATGATGGGCCTGGGAGTTCTTTTGCGCTCCTACAATGAGTATCTGGGCGGATATGTAGTAGTTGCTGCAATTTATTGTGGAATAGGGATGGCCTTGATCGTTTCCAGCCGCACCTATTGGATTACAGAACCGTATTCCACACTCGATAATTCATAACTCAATTTGTTGATAGAGGCACTCTTAAATGAAAAATTTCTTTCTCACTCTGCACATGGTTTCCATGTGTCTGGTTATTGGAACCTTGTTTGTTCAATCTCTTTCTGTTGTTCTTCGCCTACGCCTGAAGACGGCTGAAGAAGCAGAGGGTCTCAGGAAAACCCAGAATCGTATCCATAAATTTATCTATTATCCCATTTTGGGAGTGACTCTAATTTCAGGAATGGTGCTTGCCGTCAAGACGGGAGTTTTTTCAGAGTTTCAGTGGATTTACTGGAAGCTAGGTCTGCTGGTTGTTTTAATTATGCTCGGCATTCAAAACGGTAAGCAAATTAAAGAAGATGCTTTGCCAAAAAAATACGCGATGATGGTGCATATCGCCATTTTCATTGTTGGTGCGTGGATGATATACCTCGCTACCGTCAAACCTTTCTGATACTGCCATGGATATACTGCTTACCTTGGTTGCCAGCGTCCTTCTCATCATAGGCTTCTTTGTTATTTGTCGAACTAGTGATGAAGAAAATGACGACCTGGAGGAATCAGGCGATGAAAAAGGTCAACCTTGATAAAAATTTGCCAACAGACAAAACCAAATCGTTTCGCAGGCTAGAAAAAAAAGCGGCAGTCTGCCGTATGTGCCCCCGTCTTGCAGATCAACCTGCTGTCTTGAGTGCCGCAAACGGATCATTAAATGCTCAAATCGTTTTTGTGGCAGAAGCTCCCGGAAGATTTGGCGCAGGGCGAACATGGGTCCCTTTGCATGGTGATCGGTCAGGTAAGAATTTTGAAACTCTGCTGAATCACATCAGTTTGACCCGTTCAGAAGTTTTCATCACCAACGCCGTCTTGTGTAACCCGCTTGAGGACGGTAACAACCGCAGACCAAATACAGTAGAAATTAAAAACTGTGCGGCATTTTTAAAAGCTACCCTTGACATCATCAAACCCAAAATAGTGGTCACGCTCGGCACCGTTGCCCTTCAGTCCTTGAACAAAATCTTAGGCTCCCGTTTCCAATTAAACCAGAATGTCGCACAACCACTACCAACATCAGGGTTTACACTTTTCCCTCTCTATCACCCCAGCCCCAGAGTCACAAACTGGAAACGCCGCCTCACCCAACAGAAAAAAGACTTTAAAAAAATAATCCGATGCGTAAAAACAATGCAAGCCACCCTTTAAGAAAGAAGTCTTCGTGTGAAGAAACGAGGAATTTCCCTTTTATTCTCGTCTCTGGCTATGCAGAGCCCTCCTTGTGGTCAGGGGAAAAATGGGCAATAGCTCACCAAACCAAGGCAACTCTTTACTAGCAAGTATACCCCTGGCTCATTGTTCCAACACCAGTAGGGGATTGACAAGGTGTATATTGGATTTTATGTATATAATGTGTTTAGAAACTTTTTCACAGAAAGGTTTGTGATGACTTATAACAATCCTTTTTCAGATAGATTTTTTTCCCAAGGTCACAAAACTCTGACATTCGGGACTTTATTTTTTGGAGGAATTCTATTTTTTTTGGCCATTCTAATTTTTTCTTACCCTGCACTGATTGCTTACTTCATCGCAGCAGTCATCCTGCTGATTGGGATCTCTGCTCTGACCGTTACCTGGAAACTCTGGCAAGCCCGAAAAATATTTTTCAACCTTGAGCACTGGGAAACACCCACTTCCGTTGATGCAAATGAAGGAATTCAAACACGCATCATACCCTGCAGGCGGCGGGTATGATTTATAAGCGGTTAAATGGTATCGAGAAGGATTGGAGTCGAATTACTCTTGGGTGCTGGCAAATCGCACCCAGTGGCGGATGGGGGGATATTTGTTCTCCCAAAGACGCAGACAGAGTGGTACGCACCGCACTTGACCACGGCATCACCGCTTTTGATACCGCTGAAGGCTATGGTGACGGGGAGTCAGAACGCAGGCTGGGCAAAGCCCTCGGCTCGCATAAAGATTCAGCTATCATCATCTCCAAAATCTGGCCAGATGCGGAGTTGACTCTCAAAGCCTATCAACGCTGCCTTGATTGCTCTCTAATGGCTCTGGGGCGGGATTATGTTGACCTATATTTAATTCACTGGCCAGGAAATTATTTCAATAATCGTGATCAAAGCAGCCGACTCGCAGAGATTATGAACACACTCAAAAAAAATGGAAAAGCCACCAAGGTCGGACTTTCCAATTTTAAATCGCGAGATTTAACACTCTTTGGAAACGATCTCAAAATATTTTCCATGAACGAGGTTCCATATAGCTTGTTAGACCGTGCCTACGAGGGAGACACCCTCAACCAATGTAAAAATGCTAGCATCCCCTACATGGCTTTTTCTCCCACAGCCCAAGGACTGTTGGCAAAACCTATGAGTCTGGAAGACTTGAAAATGCCCACTCGGCAAGGACATTTTTTGTATCAAAGCGCAATCTATCCTCATGCAAAAAAGGTCTGGGAAATCGTACGTAATATAGCCAAAGAACTAGGTCGCAAACCCGTGGAGGTCGCCTTAGCCTGGGTGCTAGCCCGAGAAAATATTTTTACGGCTATCGTTGGCA
Organism: Nitrospinaceae bacterium; assembly: GCA_012961055.1. GTDB lineage: Bacteria > Nitrospinota > Nitrospinia > Nitrospinales > VA-1 > LS-NOB. The sequence continues at coordinate 8,937 of DUAA01000229.1, read as the reverse complement.
CCAGAAAGAAGGAACAAGTTTCAGAGTTTGCAAAATCCGCAGAATTGAAATTGAGTCCCGGTCAGTTGCAACGCTTAACTACAGCCAGCGACCAGTTTTCTGTGGTCAAAAAGGAACATTGAATGAACGAACATTGGGAAGAACCACGAGAAGATGAGGGTCTGACCTTGGGTCCAGAAGAAACTCTGCAAAGGGAAATCGAAAAATCCAAAGCCCTAAAAGTAGAACGTTTGCACCTCCGAGACCAGATCGATAAACTCAAGGCTGAAAAAGATGACCTAGAACAGAAGAATTGCCAATTAAAAAAAAGGATCACCGAATTGGGGAGTGCTCCTGCAGTTCCCGAGGAAATCAACATCTTTTCTCTAAAAAACCTAACTATTGCCCTGATTTTATGTTTCCTGACCCTGCTTCTAATAAAGATCCGTATTTGAAGTGCCCAGCAACGGGAATGGAATATTAAGGCAAATTCTGCTAACATTGGGCTAAATTAAAGAAATATTGAATCTTTGTTCCAATATTTCCCATCGTATGATGGCCGGGTTAGGAGTAAAGACTGCGCCTGATTTCCTTAATAAAAACAAAATTTTTTACTCTTGTCTCATAAATACAAACCACTATATTGAGAGGAAAACCAAATGTGGGTATTTGAATTTTTTCATGTGATTATCGGAATTTTATGGATCGGGTTGCTGTATTTCTTCAATCTGGTTCAGGTGCAATCCATGCCTAAAATGGTTGAAGAGGGTGCCGCCAAACAATATACACAGATAATTCTTCCCCGTGCTCTATTCTTGTTTCGGCACGCGGCGTTGTGGACAGTCATCACCGGCATCGCCTATTACATGGCCGGACGAGGAATCGTTCAAGGAATTCCTAGTGGTGAGATCATGATCAGTATGTTGCTCGGCATCATCATGGCCGGCAATGTCTGGTTTATCATTTGGCCCAACCAGAAAAAAATCATCGCAGGGGAATTGGAAGGCGATGCCCTGGCAAAAGCTAAAAGATCCGCTTTCCTGGCCAGCCGAACCAACGCATGGCTTTCCATACCCATGTTGATCGGAATGATAGCCGCTAATCACGGCGGCATAATGTTCTAACTGGCGAGCCGCCAGTGGCAATAGGTCAAAACGTTATGGGATGTAGTTTTTAAATAGTTCCCCTGACCAGGGGAACTGAAGGGATTCGTCCACTGTCAAAAGGGCGAACCCCTTTTTTTGTAAAAGGACAAATTTACAAGAAAGGTCCCTCGATAATCCATTGATTAAACCAAGAAAGATTTTGTTCCGCAAAACGAGGTATTGGTAGCTGGCTCCACACCTAACCCACTCATGTGGGAGGGAACAAGCAAGAGCACATCAAGCCGAGACAACTTTTTTATCGCCAGTAAAAGCGATTACTCACTGGCCCCACGCCCAGTGGCTATTCTGTGGTTAGGGCTTCCATGGGGTCTAGTTTGGAGGCTTTGATGGCGGGGAATACACCGAATAACACACCGAGCCCGGCACAAGCCCAACTTGCGATCCAGATGGAATTTTGATCGAGAATCAGGGTCCAGTCGCCCCAATGGGTCAAGCCCAAGGTTAACCCGACACCTAAAACAATTCCCAGCCCACCGCCTAAAAAACCGATGATTAAAGACTCGTAAAGAAACTGGCGGATGATATCCCTGCGGGTAGCACCGACGGCTCTACGGACTCCTATTTCCCGCGTACGTTCCTTGACGGATATCAACATCACCGCCAGAACACCTATGCCACCCACCAACAAAGATATGCCTGCGACCCCGACAATCAGCTTTGTGAACATTTCAGTGGTTTCTTTTTTTAGTTCTTCCATATCTAATTGACTAATCAAGGTGAAGTCATCGTTTCTATCATGCGTGAGTTTGTGGCTTTCCCGCAGAAGTTCACTAATTGCTTCTGATGCTTTGCCAATGTTTTCCCGTGATGAAGCGCGGATAAAAATTCGGGTGATATGTTTCTGGTTTACTATTCGGCGCATATAGGTCGAAATAGGAATTAGAATCAGATCATCCTGGTCGAGCCCATTGGTGTCCACGCCTTTCGGTTCGAACACGCCAATGATTTTAAACGGAATGAAGTGCACCTTGATAACTTGTCCCAGAGGGTCTTCTTCGCCAAAAATATTTTTAACTGCTGTCGTTCCTATAATCGCAACTCGGTTTGCTGTTTTTGAATCCTTCTCAGAAAAGTATTCACCACTTTCTATGCGATAGCCACGGACAACCGGAAAGTCGGAACTGGAACCGGCAACGGTAGTTTCTGCCGAGTTGTTGCCAAACTTCGCCACCATTCTTTTTTCTTCATAGGGCGCTACCGCTTCTACATCAGTGATTTCATCCATTATGCGATTGGCATCCCTAACCGTCAAGGTGGTCACATTGCCTGTAAGCCGCAGACGCCCCCCACGCCGTTTCATCTCCCCGGCATTGACCGTAATGAGGTTTTCTCCCATTCCCGCGATGATATCCATCACCTCTTTTTGCGATCCCTTGCCGATCGCCACCATAACGATCACCGAGGCAATTCCTATCAGAATTCCTAGAGACGCAAGAAAGGTACGGGTCTTGTGCGCATAAAGAGCCCTGAACGCAATGCCAAATGAAGAAAACATTTTCTTTTTTCCTATTGGGATCGAATGGCTTCTTCAGGACTCAACATCGCAGCCTTGCGGGCAGGGTGAATCCCAAATATCAAACCAATTAGAGAACAAAATACAAACGATAGAATAAAAGGTTCAACCGTTATATGAGTAGGAAGAACATCAAACCGTTTCAATCCAAATGAAATGATCAGTCCCAGCCCCACTCCCATAATCCCGCCCAGCAGGGACACCAGGATGGACTCGAATAAAAACTGAAAAGTGATATCGGAACGACGCGCACCAAAACATCGACGAATACCAATCTCCCGAACCCGTTCCCGGATGGACACTAAAAGAATATTCATGATGACAATGCCGCCAACCAGAAGAGAAACCGTTGAAATCAAAATTAACATACGGTTGAGAGCTTGCTCCGATTCGGTCACCCATTGCATGATTCCTTCGGGAGTGATGAAACGAAAATCATCATCAGCGAGAACAGACAGGTTATGGTTGCGGCGCAAAACCTGGCGCACCGTCTCCATGGTTTCCGGAACTTGCGAAGCGTCCAAGGTAACGACCTTGATACTGTGAAGGTAGGTCTGGTGCGTCAGACGAGACATGGAAGTGGTCAATGGAATCAGAGCACGATCGTCTGGGTCATACCCGCTTTCGGTCATTCCCTTTTCTTCAAGCAGACCGATCACTACATAGAAATTATTTTCCAGACGCACCATCTTTCCAATTGATTCTTTACCTTTAAAAAGTTTCCGGGCTGGCGTTGCACCTAGAACCACCACCTTCTTCCTTCGACCCAGATCGCTATCCGATAAAAAATCTCCATCCGTCATTTCCCAACCCCGGGCCAACTGCCAATCGGGAGTCACCCCATAAACCCGGGTACTGGTGAATTCCTTTTTATTGATAATCTTCATGCGTTTTCTTTGGCGGGGAACGACCAAACGAACGGTGGGAAGTGCCAACAGGTCTTCGGCATCCTCAAGGGTCATGCTGGTGGTATTCTTGGAGCGAGTAAAAAACATTCTTCCCCCTCCGGCAATCACAGAGAAAGATTCTGGACCAAACCCCATATTGGCAATGCGATTGAGAACTTTGATCTTGATCCCATCGCCGATAGCTACGATCACCGTCAACGAAGCAATGCCAATCATAACGCCCAACGTCATGAGAAGCGTATTGCCCCGGTTCAATCGTAACCCACGCAGTGCCTGCCCAAGATTTTTAAATATTCGCATACACGTTCTCCCCAAACCGGTGTGATTTAAGTCGAGCGGACTTCGGTATTCTCTGCATGATTCACTCTGCGGTCTGAAGCGATTTGCCCATCAAGGATCGAGATAATGCGCCCGGCATGTTGTGCTACTTCCTTATCATGAGTGATGAGCACAATGGTCTTGCCTTCCTTAACGAGGTTGTCGAAGGTCTTCATAGTCTCGATTCCATTTTTTGAATCCAGATTCCCCGTGGGTTCATCCGCAAGAATTATTCTGGGATCATTGATGAGAGATCGTGCGATGGTAACCCTCTGCTGTTCACCGCCTGAAAGTTGTCCTGGTGTGTGATGCAGGCGGTGCTCCAGCCCTACCCTGGCGAGCAGTTCTCGAGCCTTGTCCTTGGCATTGCCCGGAGAGCGTTTCGCATAAACCAAAGGAAGGATGACATTTTCCAACGCCGTGACTCCTGGAAGAAGATGGAAGGCTTGAAATACAAAACCAATTTTTTCGTTGCGGGCACGGGAAAGTTTGCGGTCGTTGAGCTTTCCGACCTCTTCTCCATCCAGAATATATTCACCACTGGTAGGCTGTGCCAAGCACCCCATGATTGCCATGAGAGTGCTTTTTCCCGCACCGGAAGGTCCGATGATGCTGACATAATCCCCTTCTTTGATATGAAGCGTCACATCTTCGAGCACCTGGGTTTCAAAACCTATATTGTGGTACCTCTTGCAGATGGAGTTCATTTCAATGAGGTTCATGGCCTTCTACCTCTGCGTTTTTTCTTTGACGGTTTATTTGGGATACCCACCTGATCTTCATCTTTGAGACCCGAGATCACTTCAATCGTCCCACCATCTCGCCAACCCAACTCAATGGACTTGTCTTCCAAGCCATCATTGGCTTGCATCACGACAAACGTTTTTTTGCCTTCACGCTTGATGGCTGATTTCGGCAGAGTCAGAACATTTTTTCGAGTGCCTGTAGTGACCACAACATTCGCCGTCATCTCCGGTCTGAGTTTAGCGACGTTCTTCTTTCCAATATCCAGTATCACTTCATAGTTCACAACATTATCTTTGATCACCGCTTTTGGGTGAATTTCCCGCACCTTGCCTTTGAAAAATTTATCAGCGTAGGTGTCCACAGTAAACTTCGCCTTTTGTCCTACTTTGATTCGACCAATATCTGTTTCATCGACAAAAACCGTAACTTCCAGTTTGCGAAGATCGATCAGAGTGACAAACGTCGGGGCATTGAGACTGGCCACTACCGTTTCCCCTTCTTGAGTGGATACAAACGCAACAACACCATCAATGGGAGCAGTGATCGAGGCATAGGAGAGTTGAATCTCTTCTTCATCTAAATTTGCCCTGGCCTTGTCGACCATAGTCCGAGCCAACCGACTATCATTCTGTAACTGACTTTCTTCGAGTTTCAACTCCTCATTCGCCAGATTGATCCGCGCTTTTAACACCTCCAGTTTTTCTTCCGCTTGATCTAAAATAGTTTTTGCAACAAAACCTTGCTGGTTCAGTTCCTGATTGCGCTCCAACATTTTCTGCGCAAGTTTGACCTGCACCCGAATTTCTTCACGCTCTGCCTTCGCCTTATTAATTTTAAGCGGCCCCTCTATGCGAATTTTTTCAAGCCGGGCTTTTTCTGCATTTAAATCTGCCCGAAAACTAGCCACACGAGAAAGCAGATCCTCATGCTCAATCGTCGCAATAACTTCACCTGCGTGAATGAAGTCGCCTATTTTTACCAGAAGACTTTTGACCTGCCCAGATATCCGAGCACCAATTTTAACTTCCGCTCCTGTCTTGAGCGTCACGGTTCCTGTTGCCAAAACCTTTTGGTGAATATCCTGGCGTGTCACCGACTGAAATTGGAAATCCTTTGCCGTGGGTTTTTGAGGGGGCTTTCCGAAAATTATTTCCCGGCCTATTTTAATAACCGGGTCTATCTTTCCTTCCTGCCAGGCCCAATTTAATCCGGCCGCAAGAATCACCAACAACAAGAGACTTCGGAGCTTTCCCGAAACCCTCATGATAGAACCATTTTCATTGAATTACTGTCCATTAATTTTCATTCCATTTAACGAGATAGCAAAAACCTGTTTAGCCGAGTCAACTCTCTGCCAGCAGAATAAGCTATTGCACATTACCACCAGCACCGTGGGGTGGGGGTAAATGTGCTAAAATAAAGGAGTTATCTGTCTATTTTGGATCGGCAAATCACTCGACAACTTGAGCAATATCATGGCCTTAAAGCATCCCAAAGAAAGTATACCCTCACAGCGGAGAAGGTCTCCCTTAAAACTCTGGATTGGGGTGCCTTTTGCCCTTTTTCTTGCACTTCTAGTCATTCTTACACAAATTGACCTCGAAACTGTAAAAGAAGAGCTGGTACAGCGAATTTCTAAGGAAACGGGACTTACAGTCGAAATTGATTCGATGGGATTCGGCTTCTCTCGTGGATTGGGACTGCAATGCAAAGGCATAAAAGTGAGTACTCCCGAAGGCCACCGTTTTTCGGTGAACCGACTGCATTTGCTGGCAGAATGGAGACCCCTGCTTCAAGGAGAGCTCAAAATCAAATCCGCCGCTCTGGACCATCCTGAAATCACACTGGAAATCTCTGCACCTGTTGAACCGCCTGCAATCAAGGAGAAATCGAAAGAAAAACCTCAAGCGGAACTCATCGATCCAGAAACTATCCATTCTGCAACGAGCAAATTAAAAAACACCCAACTATCCATCGATCAATTCATAGTGTCCGATGGGAAAATCACTCTGGTTCGATCGGGCACTACAAATCAACTCTCCTTTAATGTTGATGCCACCCTTGTTATGAATCAGGGAGAGCGTCTGGATATTTCGGCACAGTCTGTCAAAGTGCAAACTGGCTTATTAATTTTTGAGGGAGATGCAATGGCTTCCAACCTGACCGCAGAAAATGCGACTATCTCCCTGAACATGAAATCCAAAGGTTTTTCTTGGGAAGCATTACAACCCATCCTCCAATTTTTTAGTACTACGAAAAATGAAATTCCTCTTAAAGCCGTGGATGTGGAACAACTTTTTATCCAAGCAGAAATGCCAGTTAACGCACTAAGTCGGATGGATACTCTGCAACAACAAATGACCGGTCAGATTGAAATAAAAACCCGCAATGCTGTATTGAGTATCGGCGACAAAAATATTTCCATAGATTCTTTGAAAGGAGAAGGAACATGGGATAAGGGGGTTCTCGCTCACAATTTTTCCGGTACAGCTCTGGGCAGTGATTTCACCTTCAATGGAAAACTCCCCTTTTCTGATCTGGAAAAAGATTCCACCTCCCATATCAAATGGAAAAACCTGAGCATGGTAAAACTTCCCTTTCAAAAGGGAATGGACTGGCAACCGACGCAAGGCAAAGTTTCAGGCAGTCTTTCCCTGAAAGGACCTCTCCTCAGTGCTCAAGAAAAGTTTCCGGGAAGAATGAATGGAACTCTAGAGTTTCAGGCAGAAGGCCTGGTTTTAAAGTCGGCAAAGCTGAACGATCCTGTTGAGTTAAGCCGTTTGCAAGGACGTGGCAATTTCAATAGAGGTCTACTTAAACATGAAATTAAAGGAATGCTTTGGGGAAGTGAGTTTGACATCAAAGGAAAATTTCCTCTGAATCAGAATAAGCCCATCCTAAACTCGCAGATAAACTGGAAGGGATTAGACATCGCACAATTACCTTTTCCAGCCACCCCCGGATGGCATCCCATCGCAGGAACGTTATCGGGAGATCTTACCGTATCGGGTCCGGTCCCTGCTGAAGGGGAAAGCTTTTCCGGCAAGCTTAAAGGTTCATTTAACGCGCAAAACTTACAACTACAAAACAAGGAATCGCAAAATATCACACTGAACTATTTAGAAGGCAGTGGCGATATCGAAAATCATCAGGTGAACTATAAACTTAAAGGGAACACGTTTAGCGGAGCCTTTCAATCGGAGGGTCGAGTCGTCCTATCCGCTTCCGGGTCCAGGGCTCCTGTACTCAACAATCAAATCAAGTTCACCAATTTAGATTTAAGTCAATTACCGACCGCAGAAAAACCGGATAGGGGGAGTCTCTCCGGGCATATCCAAATCAATGGGCCGTTATCCGGTACAGAAAGCATTTTAACGGGGAAATTAAAAATAGAATCGACTTTTAAGGTGACCGACCTGAAAATGTCCGACCCGCTTTTAGAGATCCGAAACCTTGAAGGAAAAGGAATCTTAAAAAACAGCAAACTCACCCATGATCTAAAAGGGAACCTGTTGGGAGGAAAAATATCTACAAAAGGTATTTTTGTTTTTCAAAAATTTAAAGAGAAAACCCTAATCACTGCCAACTCAAATCTTTCGCTTAAACAGGTTAGTCTCGATTGGGTGCCTCGGATCTATAAAAGCGAATGGGCTCCAACTTCCGGTACGGTAACGGGAAACCTGAACATCAAAGGACCGCTTCCCTCCAATGGAAAAATTTCTCCTGCACTAAAACTTAAAGGAATCCTTCAAGCAAACAAACTTGTTTCAGGAAACAAGCAAATAGAAAAAGCCAAACTGGAGTTCAAAGAAAGCTCATCCACTCTGACTCAGATGCAAGTTGAGTTGGAAAAAATCCGGCTTGGCGAACAAAGGTTTAAGAAAATGATGGGACTGTTCCAAATCACCCCGAAAAAAATAGACCTCGCAGGAGGCCGGATCTGGCCTTTGAACGGATTGATACAGCTTGCCGGGAATTTAACACCTGAATCTGGAGTTTATAACTTAAAGTTCAAAGGCGATAAATTAAAAGTTGAAGAGTTTCTCTCGCCACACCTCATAGGCCCCCTGCAACTGTCAGGTATTTTAGGGGGTACACTCCAACAAAACACCAACACACCGGGCGTTCTCGATTATTCGCGGGACCTTTCTGGAAACATAAAACTAAAACTCGTTAATGGATCGCTTCCCGAACTCGGGGCACTGGAACAATTTTTCACTCTGCTCAATCCTATTTCAGCATTAGATTCCACGGACAAAGGGTTGGGTTACGACTATCTGGGAGGAGACTTTAAAATCACAAAAGG
>DUAA01000228.1 GCA_012961055.1 Nitrospinaceae bacterium | reverse complement strand
TGACACCGCTTTTCGTAGCGGTGCATTCGGCGCTAATACGCCATGATAACGATGCCGATGACAACGCGGTGGCGGGATCAATACCGCCATTCGATCAAGAAACTCCATCGGTGTGAGCCGCAGCAACGAATACATCATTACCTAAATGAGGCATAGCCGCATGCGTCGCTTGCCCAGATAAAATAATTTCGAAACAATCAAGGGAAGCCATCATTGCGCCAGTTTTGATGGCAAAATGTCCTTGTGGAATATCAGGAAAGTTATGTAAGCCAAAAACACAATCCGCAGGGAATAATTCAAATAAACCTTCATCGATCATTTGTTTAGCCCCTGCACGACCTTCTTCAGCAGGTTGAAAAATAAAATAAACGATTCCATCAAAATCAGCATGGTGCACGAAATAACTTCGACAACTTATAAATCCACCTTACATGGAACATGTAACATAATTCCATTGCCTAAGATGCTCATCAAATACTATTTCAGACAGGAGTTAATCATGCCCAGAAAATAGCGTTTTTATCCGTCGGAAGTTCCTGTATTACGCTTTGCTTCATAGAGGCTACTGATTGAGATAATAGAACACAAAGGGGATAGTTGGGAATATTGAGAAACGCTGCCTTACACAAGTTTCCGAGTAATGCTACTTTTCGATACTATGGGGGTATATGTACCATCATAGTTCTCGGCAAACATAAGTCACGGGATTTAATCGCCTGATGCGGAAAACTATATATCCTAGGGTGTGTGGGCGAGATAACGGGCACAATCCCGTTATCTCGCCCGGTTGAGCTAAATGTTATATCGACTTAGCCTGTATTGTTTTAATCGAGCTGTTTTCAATATAAGCTAAATAGTGGGTTAACCCGCAGTAGTTTTATCTACCACAATATCATCTACTGGTCAACTTCAATATCCAAAGGTACAGTAAGCACTTCATCACCAACAGCAACGGTAAACTCAAGACCACCTTCCGGGGTTATTACGATTGATGGTTCAACAATTTGTCCTTCAGTTAAAGGCGTGTTTTGGACATTAAAATTAGGCTTTAATCGAAGCTCTTGGCCTTGGAATTCCAAGACTAATGAACCATCCGCCTGTAAATCGATGCCTTCTACGCCAGGGAACTGCAAACCAGCATTAATGAATGCATCAGGCTTAGGTACGGTAGGCAGAAATTGTTGAGCTTCGCCGTCATCATAGACAACCCAGCCTTCTTCATCGCCGTCTTCATTTGGAACAAAATTAACGCCTGGTTGCAAACCTTCTGGTGCATGATCAATTTGGGGAATAAACATACCAACATCGCAGCGGTTCTGACCTGGAAGATTCATTAATATATCACCAGACTCACCAACAGTAACCAGACCATTGTCTTGGTTTTCAGGGTCAGCATTGATTAAATCAAGCAGTTCAGATGGGTCGCGTGGTGCAGGAATCATCGGAACTTTCTGACCATCTGGGGTGGTGACAACAAAAAAACCATTCTCATCAACCGATAACCCCGCTTCTCCTGAATTACCTTGGGTTATTCCGCCACTGTTGGGTAAAAAGGCAAAATCAACACCTTTAAAATCACCCGTACCGTTCACATCTAAAATACCATCAGGCCCTTGTTGAAAAGAAAAATCATCAAAACCCTGTTTAACTAAACCTTCAGTTAAGCCCGTTAAAATATCGCCTCCGGCACCGCCTAAACCAAAGCCTTTAGCAAAATCAGGAATTTGTGGCATTCTCATGCCTTGCGGAAGATCTGCCAGTGCTGGCATTGGTGGAAAGGCTAAATTAGTTCCAGCAGGTGGGGTGATTTCGCCCGTTTCTGAATCGATCACCCAGCCTTCCGGTAGTAAGTTTTGAATATCAGCAACCGCAACAGAATCTGGGTCAAAGTTGGCAAACATTTCAGAAATGTCGTGTGTAGGCATTTCTTTAAATTCTGTAGGATCAAAATTAGCAATTTGCTCTGGGTTAAATCCAGCAATTGCACGGGGGTCAAATGCAGCAAAGTGTTGGTTATTAAAACCCGCCATAGCGGCAGGATCAAAATTAGATACGTGTTGGTCATTAAAACCAGCCATAGCATCGGGGTCAAAATTCGCTAGGTGTTGATCGGTAAAACCAACCATAGTAGCGGGATCAAATTCTGCAAACTGCTGGTGCTTAAAACCGGCAACGGCATTTGGATCAAAATGTT
>DUAA01000227.1 GCA_012961055.1 Nitrospinaceae bacterium | reverse complement strand
CCACGGAAATGTCTTGGCTTCAAGACTCCAAATCAGCTATTCTCCGGAATCAAACCACCTGTTGCACTTACGAGTTGAATCCGCAGAGGTCTATTTTTTACTGACGTTCCGAAAGAAAACGGTGTCAAATGTGGGACCGGAAACGAAGTTGCTCACGTTTGCACGAATCGCAGTTTGGGCAACATTCTGAAATAGAAAAATAAAGGGAGAGTCCATTTGAACGCTTCTTTGCAAGGCCAAATACATACCCTCTCGTTTGCCTAAATCCAGCTCCGTTTTGGCATCCGCAGTAACGGATGTTGTCGCCGCCGCCTCCCACGCACCGCGCCAAGCAATGACTCCGGTCAACTTAGCCTCGTCGCGATTATCAGGATTTGAGGCAAAAGCATCCGCATTTGAATGAGGATCAAGATAGTCCGGACTCCAATGGGTGAGAATCATCTGATGTTGACGTGCCCGATGTTTGGTGTAAACCGCTTTTTTCTCTGCCTGAAGAATTTTTATCCGAATCCCGGCTTTGGCCATAGTGGCTTGTACCGATTGAGCCATTTCCGGATGAGGAGAACTGTTAAAAACATCTAACTCCACATCCAGACCGTTCGCATATCCGGCTTCGGCCAAGAGTGCTTTAGCCTTTGCAATATTCAGACTAAACGGTTTGTCCGTCAGCGAAGCAAAGAAGCCTGAAGGCCAGAAAGCCTGATGCACCTTATATCCGCCTTTCAAAAATGAATTCACCATACCGTCATAATCGACCAAATAACGCAATGCTTCGCGTACTTTAGGTTTGCTGAGGTCAGGGTCTTTCATGTTGACTTGCAGGTATTTGAGCAAGCCTTTGGGATCAACCTGAATTCTGACATCGCTATTTCCCAATAAACCTGCGGCCTGATCCGGAGTTAAATCGCGGGCAATGTCAACATCGCCTTTTTCGATTAACAAACGTTGTGTTGCGGCTTCCGGTACATGCCGAACTACGATACGCTTCATGTTGGGTGCGCCGTGTCGATCATTGGGATTGGCCTTCATGATTATACCTTCGTTGGGTTTCCAAGAGACCAACTCATACGGACCGGAACCCGCAGTATGTGTGTTCAACCATTCATGACCGAGGTCTCCGTTTTTCTCGTGCGCCATTGCGGTTTTCATATCAACCACAGAGCCGACTCCGGCAGAAAGCACATTCAGCACTAAAGTCGGAGCAAGGTTTTCCGGAATCTCAAGTTTGACCGCCATCTTTCCGGTTGCAGTGACCAACCGGTCTACATTGTCCGGTTTCCAACCGAACTGATTGAGTAGAAAAACCGGAGTCTGTTCCAGCTTGACCACACGGGTCAAGGAAAACACAACATCTGCGGCAGTCACCGGATTTCCGGAATGGAATTTTTGATTAGGGCGGATTTTCAAAGTGATGGTATGCCCGTTATTCGAGACTTCCCAACTCTCTGCCACACCGCCGACCAATGCGGTCAAATCTTCTGCTTCGTGCATTGTCACACGATCATAAATATTGGCAATCATTTCACCGCCGACCAGTTCAAAAACCTGTGCCGGATCAAAGGAAATGATGTCATCAGCATTCATTGCCATCACCAAAGTATTTTTTGGTGTATTTGCCAATGTTGTTCCTCCTGCTATAAAGATTGCTCCCGCAATCAATGCCATGAATAAACGTTGCATATTATTCTCCTAAAAATTATTGGATGATTATAGATAATGAATGAGTAACTGTTTTAAATTTATTTGACCTCCTTTCTTTGCAAAGATTAGTAATTTCCGGAAGACTTAAGCTGGCTAAGTCAGAACCAATGAGTTCCTCTCATTTTTTCAAGGGGAGGTTTGGAGGGGTTTAACTACAACTTTTAAAACCTTCCAGCCCCACCTTATAAAATGGAGGGGAAATTGGTGCACAAATATTCTTTCTTCTTGCGCAGAATTTCATTGACAAGTTACTAAAGGCGGTTATCCAAACACTATTTTACGAATAATTTCAGATCAATACCGGTCTAGTCCAGTAATCTAACTTAATAAAAACGGATTGTCAAATAAATATTTGGTAATGGCCTATCATCTATAGTAGACCCTATCGGTAATAGAACCACTTGTGCTATACTGCAGGCACAACCAACACAGGAAGCCCCAATGATCAGCCACGCCAAGATTTCCCGCCACCGCCGCATGTTCAAGACGCTCACCGGCCT
>DUAA01000226.1 GCA_012961055.1 Nitrospinaceae bacterium | reverse complement strand
CCAATATTGCTGCCGCAGCCCTGGAACTGGGGGCCTTAACTGCTTTTATTTATTTCGTGGAAGCCCGTGAAATTGTCTGGGATTTATTGGAAAAAGTTTGCGGTGCCCGTCTGACTTCAAACTACATCCGCATTGGCGGATTGATGTGCGACCTGCCACCGGGATTCGATGATGATTTGCAAGAAGCTTATCCTAAACTCGAATCCCTTTATGAAGATGTAGACAACCTGCTTACCAAAAATCGGATTTTTATTGATCGGATGGTAGACACAGGTCAAATTCCCGTTGAAAGTATCATTTCATGGGGATTCACTGGTCCATGCCTACGCGCAAGTGGTATAGATTACGATGTTCGTAAAAATCATCCTTATCTTTGCTATGATAAACTTGATTTTGATATCCCATTGGGTAAAACAGGTGACAATTTTGACCGTTACTTGATTAGAATGGAAGAGATCAAACAAAGCCTTAAAATCATCAAACAGGCCATGCGGGATATGCCGGATGGTCCTATCAATGTTGCCAATCCCTACTTACGAAATCCTTCCAAACCAGATGTATATTCCCGAATGGAAGAAATGATTGCCCATTTTAAAATTGTAATAGATGGCCTCAAACCACCTGTAGGCGAAGTTTATTTTCCAACTGAAGCGGCCAATGGGGAATTGGGATTCTATTTAGTCAGCGACGGCACAGGCAAACCCTATAAGTGTCGTGTGCGCCCTCCTTCATTCACAATGACCCAAGCTATGGGCGAAATGTGCAAAGGTGGAATGCTCGCCGATATCATCCCCACTTTTGATATGATCAACATGATCGGTGGAGAGTGCGACCGTTAAAAGTAACTCCTATCAGCTACAACTCACCATTTCAAAAAAAAATATAAGCGCCACGCCAATTTATAAACAACAAGAGTGACCTCCTTTTCTTACCTCGATTGCCTGCGGGGACAGGATACTTACCAAAGCCTGAGAATGAATAATTCTGGTTACATCGTTTTTAAAAAGAAGATTCTTGACCTTTAATTAAATTCAATTTAGCCGGTCTGAAGCAGATCTGGAGTTAATTAGAGATAGAAAGTCTCCAGGAAGAGAAGAGTGGAGTTTAAATGCTTCCTGAACAGGATCGGGAAAGGCTTGGTCACATTCGCTGAGATACTTCATCACTGCTATCATCCAGTCGGTTTCATGTGGGGCTTGAATAATAGCAATATTCAACTCTTCGTAGTCTTTGGAAATACGATTCAGTGCTTTTTTGGTACCTGGCAGGGTCCCCATTTTATGAATAGTGAGTGGACGAAGAGGATCAACATGAATTATTTCTAGACCTCTATATTTTTCCGGAATATCTTCTTCTATAAATTCCTCTATGGGAATACCATTAACATTAGTCAGGCCAGATTGTGCCAATGATGCGATGTATAATGGAACTCTTTTAATCGATGCTTGCTCAGCATATCCCTCACGAAAAATGGTCTCTTTATTATCTGTCTGTCCGAAAACCACAAAGTCCCAACGGCCATAAGTCAACTGTGCTTGTTTTTGTATAATGATAGTTTGTTCATAAGCCTCAACAACCTTTTCATATATTTTTTGATCTTTAGTTCTAACTTTGATTTTCGGCATTAAGCACCCTTAATAAGCAAGTAATTGGTATATTTGATTGTAGCACGTGTCAAGGGCGGAGTAAAAGTGTACCACTCTGGGCCCTTGGCTATAGACAGAACAGTTTATTCCCATTGTCCCTTTGGTCTCTAGAACGAGAATGATCATTATCGCTTCTGCGAATAAAAGCTTTAGAGAGATACACTACCTCCTTATCCTTGGCAGGTTCGATATTAATTTTTCGTCATCAACCCCAGCTTTGTTATACTGATTTTGGTAAAGCCTCGTATACCCGTTCAATAATCCCCACCTGGAACGAAATTCATAATGGACAGCAAGAAAAAATTAGGAAAAGCAGCAGGAGCTGTAGGCGGAATGACTATGATTTCCAGGCTCTTTGGGTTGTTGCGCGATATGGTCATCGCTATGGCCTTTGGCTCTTCATCTGCAGCAGATGCTTTTTTTGTCGCCTTTCGGATTCCAAATATGCAGCGCCGGATTTTGGGGGAAGGCGCAGTAAGTGCAGCTTTTATTCCTGTTTTCGCTGAAACTTTGGCTAAAAAAGGTGAGAACGCCGCATGGAAAATGACCGCCAACCT
>DUAA01000225.1 GCA_012961055.1 Nitrospinaceae bacterium | reverse complement strand
TTGGAATTAGATTCCTTTTTATCGGCAGGTACTTTGGTCTTTTTAGGTACCGATTCCTTTGATTTTGGTTCTGATTTCTTCTTTTCAGTCACTTTCACCTTGGCACCTTTTGTTTCTTTTTTTAGTGTCGTTTTTTCTTTTGCAGAAGCCTTTTCCTCGCCATCTCTGTCTACCAACTCAATATAGACCATCGGCGCATCATCTCCTCTGCGGTTACCAATACGAATAATCCGGGTATATCCACCCGGTCGATCAGCATATCGTTCCGCAAGCAGACCAAACACCTTTTGCACAGCATCTTTAGCGGGAACCAGTTTGAAAGCCTGACGGCGGGCATGGAGCGTACCTTTTTTACCCAGCGTGATGGTTTTCTCCACCTTGCCACGCAGTTCTTTGGCTTTCGCCAACGTGGTACTAATACGCTCTCTATGAATAAGAGCCCCGACAAGATTTTTGAACAATGCCTTCCGGTGAGCGGAAGTACGTCCGAATTTTCTACCTGCTTTTAAATGCCGCATTGTTTTTTATAGCTCCTATTATAACTTCACCGAGCACAACTGCTAAAGCTCGATTTCCGTATCAATTTCTTTTTTCTTCTGGGCCTGGATAATTTGCTTAAGATCTTCTTCATCGACCTTCATTCCCAAATGAAGCCCCATCTCCTCTAGAATTTCCTTAATTTCATTCAGTGATTTTCGGCCAAAATTTCTTGTCTTCAACATTTCACCATCAGTTTTTTGAACCAATTCCGCGATGGTCTGGATGTTGGCATTTTTAAGACAATTATAGGAACGCACAGAAAGCTCGAGTTCTTCCACACATTTGGCCATGTTTGCTAACATCTTCACTTTTTTCTCATCCACCTGAGGTTGTACTGGCTCCGGCTCTTCATCAAAATTAATAAAGATCTGCATATGATCTTTAACAATCTTCGCGGCATGAGCCACCGCATCTTCAGGTGTAATGCCCCCATTAGTCCATAATTCCATGACCAAAGAGTCATAATCCGTGGATTGCCCAACCCGAGTATTTTCAACATTAAAAGTGATTTTTTCAATCGGGGAGAAATTGGCAGCAACAGGAATCATCTGTACGGATTCATTTTCGATGATATGCTTATCGGCAGGAACATAACCTCGGCCTCTTCGCACAATCATTTCAATTTCAACATTGCTTTCACTATCTATAGTCAAAATAGGAAGGTCTGGATTGAGCACCACTACATCCGGGTCAGCCGTAATATCTTTGGCATAAACTACACCTATCTCCGAAGCTTTGATATAAATCCGTTTGTAAGGCTCATCACCTAACAATTGCAGGTTGACCTGTTTGAGATTAAGAATGATTTCAGTAACATCCTCAACCACTCCCGGTATAGAGGAGAACTCGTGAAAGACCCCCTCAAATTTAACAGCAACAATAGCGGCTCCTTCAATAGAAGACAATAACATCCGCCTTAAAGAACTACCGATGGTCACTCCATAGCCACGTTCAAAAGGACCCGCATTGAGCTTACCGTAATAGTTCGACTTACTTTTCTTGTCAAATTCCAATCGCTTGGGTTTAATCATTCCCTGACCTGTGAGCATGAAACCTCCGACCCTTATAGGGTCCTAACAGTTTTTAAGTAGTTTGTAACGATCCAAGTAGTTATCGCGAATAAAGCTCAACGATCAACTGTTCTTCAACCGGCATGGTTACATGCTCTCTTGTAGGCAAGGATTCAATAATACCCTGCTTACTATCCGCATCAAATGATAACCAATCCGGTAGGGTTTTCCCCTTGCTATTTTCTATTGCATTCTTTACAGGTGCCTTTTTCAGTTTATTAGGGTTCTGACCAATCGTATCCCCCTGCCCC
Organism: Nitrospinaceae bacterium; assembly: GCA_012961055.1. Taxonomy (GTDB): domain Bacteria; phylum Nitrospinota; class Nitrospinia; order Nitrospinales; family VA-1; genus LS-NOB. The sequence continues at coordinate 350 of DUAA01000225.1, read as the reverse complement.
AGTATGTAAGATGGAATATCCATCTTTTTCCCATTCACCGTAAAGTGACTGTGCTGAACCAACTGACGTGCTGCGCTTCGGGACGGGGCTAATCCCATCCTGAAAACAACATTATCCATACGCAACTCTAATTTCTGTAAAAGGTTTTCGCCGGTAATGCCTTTTTGCTTATCTGCTGCGTGAAAGTAATTACGAAATTGTTTTTCCAACAAACCATAGATTCGCTTTACCTTTTGCTTTTCACGCAACTGCATCCCATATTCAGAAAACTTCTTCCTTCCTTGACCGTGCTGGCCTGGCGGATATGCTCTTTTTTCAATAGCACATTTTACCGTCTCGCAACGGGTACC
>DUAA01000224.1:12837-13098 GCA_012961055.1 Nitrospinaceae bacterium | reverse complement strand
TGCTCAACAGTTTGACCGCCTTCTCTGTTCCCGATATGCCATCATAGGTTAGCGAAAACTTTGGTTTTCCCATTCGCTTGCTGTCACCTCCTACAAAAACAGCTCCAAAAAGTTCGCTGGCACATCTTTTGAAATGACCATTGACAAAGTCAAAGATTTTTTCTATCTCGTCTCGATGGAATAGAGGAATGCTCTGCTCAGCAAACTGTTTCAGTGGTCCCGTCCCTTGATGCACAATTGCACAAATTCCCTTGCTGTCAG
>DUAA01000224.1:12509-12801 GCA_012961055.1 Nitrospinaceae bacterium | reverse complement strand
CCTTCTATCAATATACAGTCACAGCGTTCTAATGCATGCGTGATCGTGAGTTGCTTGAAATCATTATCTGCCAGCACTCCAAAGTGGGTCGGATCATTGATCGCCACAATCCCGGCGCCAGCTTCACGAACACGCGCGGTGTCTTTCCCGGTTTTGTCCATCTTGAAGCGGTGCGAATCGTGTTTGTAGTAACCCACACGGATATCTTCTTCAGCAAACCGCTTGGTTAAGCGTTCAAGCAAGGTGGTTTTGCCCACCCCCGAAAATCCGGCAAAGCAGAGGAAAGGGGTTT
>DUAA01000224.1:11571-12499 GCA_012961055.1 Nitrospinaceae bacterium | reverse complement strand
AACTGTTCCCAGTAAATGTCCATGGACAGAAATTGTCTAAAATAAAGGGCCGAACCGGAAAGCCTCGGCTCGGCACCTATAAGTGATTAAAAAACAGTGAATTATCCTATTATTTCGCATGCAGGGTGGCCTGTCAACCCCTATTCTTCCGCTAGTTCACCCCATTTTAAAGAAGTGGCACGGGTTTAAGGGTTATGACATTTATTGAGTCTTTTTTGGCAACCTGTTAGAATGCCCGCTAAAAATTTTTCTGATCGAGCCATTTCCGGAAAAAATATTTTGTGAAAAACCGGGAAACGAGTTCATATTGATTTAGTTATTATCCCTTTTTTTGGAGGTTTCATGAACTTTTTTTTTAAAGGAATGTCCGCGTGCCTGATGGTTGTTCTGCTGACTGGAACCAACGCGCAAAGTAATGAGATTGCTGTAATTGAGACGACGCTTGGAAATATTGAGTTGGAGTTTTTGGGAGGTAAGGCGCCGGGGCATGTTAAAAACTTTAAGGATCTGGCTAATAAGGGATATTATGATGGCACCACATTTCACAGGGTGATTCCTGGCTTTATGATTCAGGGTGGGGACTCTAATTCCAAGAGTACAGACCGCTCTACGCATGGAATGGGAGGTCCGGGCTACTCCATTAAGGCGGAATTTAACGATACGCCGCATGACCGAGGGATTATTTCCATGGCCCGGTCGCAGAACCCCAATAGTGCTGGATCCCAGTTTTTCATCGTTGTCAAAGATTCTCATTTTTTGGACAACCAGTATACTGTTTTCGGCAGGGTGATTAAGGGAATGGATGTTGCTGATAGGATCGTCAATGTAAAGCGTGATCGCTCGGATAACCCTGTTGATCGAGTAGAAATGAAGTCCGTTAAAATTATTAAACGTTAAGGTAAAGTTTTTCCTTTTTCAGGTTTGATGT
>DUAA01000224.1:4082-11533 GCA_012961055.1 Nitrospinaceae bacterium | reverse complement strand
ACCTCCGCTTTAAAACTATAACAAGGGTGAGGTGGGTTTTTCCCATTTTCCGAAAGATGCTCCTCTATACCCATTTCCCAAAGGTGTATTGATGACCGATTCACAAAGCAATGAGATTGCAGTAATTGAAACGACGCTTGGAAGTATTGAGTTTGAATTTTTAGAGGGTCAAGCCCCAGGGCACACCAAAAACTTTAAAGATCTGGCCAATAAGGGTTATTATAATGGTACGACCTTCCACAGGGTGATCCCTGGTTTTATGGTTCAGGGAGGAGACAACAACTCCAAGAGCCAAGATCGTTCCACGCACGGGACGGGCGGGCCCGGCTACTCGATTGATGCAGAGTTCAATGATACTCCTCACGACCGAGGGATTATTTCTATGGCACGGTCACAGGACCCCAACAGTGCCGGCTCTCAGTTTTTCATTGTGGTGAAAGCTTCTCATTTCCTGGATAACCAGTATACCGCTTTCGGCAGGGTGATAAATGGAATGGACATTGTTGACAAGATCGTCAATGTACCGCGTGATGCCAAAGACAACCCGGATGATAGGGTAGAAATGACGTCTGTTAAAATTGTTAACCGTTAATATATTAGGAAGCAATGGGTTTACTATGGAAGAAGAATTCAAAATCAATGTTTATAAAATAATGGGTACCTCTACTCCGTCGGGAAGGACGTCGGAGGGAGAGGATCCCGCTGGAGACACGATCAGAAAACTTATTCTTGATAACTGGGACAAGTACGAAAAGATTACGATCCATTTCGAGGGTGTAGTGCAGATGACACGCCCTTTTGTGGATGAAGCCTTTGCCAAGGTCCTCGAAACCCACTCGGTGGATGAATTCAACCAGAAACTGCATTTCCCCGATTCCAACGATAGAATTGTCAAAAGCTTGAGTGATGCAATGAAGCTTCGGTTGAAGATCATTAAAATGCATCAAGAAAGAGCGGAGCAAGCTTGACTACTTTGGTGTTCCCACACGAGAGAGCGAAGTGGCGACAGCTTGTTGTTCCGAGAGGATTAACTGGTTACCAGGCAAAGCGATCGCTTACTTTTCTCAAGGTGTAGCCTCGTTAAAGTGCGCCACCAGCGTATACAGGTTATTTATTGGGTGTTTTGGTTACTTCTTCGATAAATGATTCAAGGAAAGCCGGGACGGCACTTGCATTCTGTACGGTGAATATTCGCTCAGAGTAGGTCATGGGCTTATCTACCATCACAGCTTTGTTAGCTTCTAATTCCTTTACTGCTTTCTTATTGCCCGATTCGGTGGTGACTTCGAGGCTCTGCAGGAGGCCTGCATTTCCCAGACAGGGGACAGCATTTCCAATTCCTGCGATCACCATGTTTGAGCGGTGACGGTCATTGATCAGGAGAAGCAGCAGCTTGTCTTTCCATAGGTAGGACCTGGCCCCATTCCCGCCGATAAGGATGACTCCGTGAAAGACCCCTTTGATCTGGCGTACCCCTTTTCCGGCGGAGACATAACTATCACCGGTAATGCCTTCAATCGCGTCAACAATCAGAACATGCGGGCTGACCTTTCCCCCCTTCATACCAACAGCATCTTTCATTTTTCCAGAGGCGATTAAAATTGTGGCTCCCTCTGTTTCCATGGATTCGAGAATGGGATCGAATTCGGCCTCCATATAATAGTCTTTAGGAATGACGATCAGAATATTTTTTCCAGCCAGTCTCTCTTCCATATGCAAGGGTCCTTTATTAAAAACGAAAAGCCTAGTATTCGATCTTTAATGATTCAGAGGGATGGATACAAGGCCTGATGTGTTTTTCGAGTTTTTAGGTTTCGAGTCTAGCACAAAGCTGTATAGGAAAAACTCGTTTTTTCTAGAGATCAGTGTTCCGTGTTGAATTAGAAAGTTTTTGAAAATTCCTTGCTCCCCGATATTAAAGGCAGAATTTTTCCCAAAAACGAAATGGTAGTTGAACATGATATGGGTAATACCCATGGCCTTAAACCTCTGGATCATAGCTGCCGCATAAACCTCCTCATCAATTATTTTTATCAAGGTGTGAGCCTCAAAAATGGAATCACTGAAAAAAGGTTTGTTCATTAAAAAACCAAGGTTTCTCATAGACACCAATAATACTTTTTCGTCTTGTTCAACCATATGATTGGCTGATAGGTAGACAGGGTAAGACCTGATCTGACGCATTAGGAAGGGCTCTCTGCCTTCCTTCTGAAAAATATAAGATAAAGGTTGAATCTGGGCCCAGGATTTTACGATCAAGGATGTATTAAATAATAACCCAAGAAGAATTATAGAAATCAAAAAGCTTTCACCCTTTCCCCCGATCTTTCCTGATGGAGAAGAAAGCCAACCTTCCAATCCCCTTACTGAAAGTAGTGCAAGAAAAGCAAATGGTGTGGCTAATAGACGAGCCTGCTGTGTTTGGGTAAACCAGAATACAATAAATATTGAAACCAATATGACCATGGGCATAGACTCTCGTCGCAGTCTAAACAGAGCCGGGAAAAGAAGGAAGTAAAGGATACCGACCTGCCCGTCAAATTTAAGGGAATGTGATTGACCAAAAAAAGTCAGGTTAAAAGGCAACAATAAAAAGTCAGCGATTCCATGTCCCAACCCATACGAAGAAAAGTATTGGAAATGTTGCAGGGATCGGCTGATATCCCAATTCATACCTTGCTCTCCCCCAAAAAATGACATGAGGAACGGGGCGAATGGATTTCCAGTAAAATAATAATTTTTTCCCCACCATGGCAGAATAAAAAGTAAAGCACCAAAAACCAGAATGAGGCAATGCCCCAATGCTTTTTTTGGGTCAGTTTTGCTTTGAAGTGCCACGCCTAGCAATGCAATAGGTAAGGCAATGACGGCGGCCAGTTGGGTGGCCAGGGCAGCTCCCACGAAAATGATCAACAGGTAATACCAGCCAATTTGCTTTCTGACTTTCCAGTTCTCCCAGGCGTAGAAGGACAGGAAGAGATAAGTGGCTGTCTGTAAATCTACATAGGCCGAGTAGGCCACGGTAAAAAAAGCTGGGGTCGAGAGAAATATTGCAGGAACTAAAAGTGCGTATGCTTTGGAACCTTTCTGCTGGTAATTTTGATACAAGGCTATAAGTAGCAGGAAGACAACTCCCAACCCTGTTAATTGGGCCAGGTGGTCTGATCCCAATGCCAGGGCAAACAGGTACAACATTTCCATATGCTGGGGATAAAACGAAAAAATATTATTTGGTAGGTTGATGATACCTCCCGCCTCAAGAAATGCCTTGGGTACTGCAAGATGGTAAACCAGAGCATCAGTGGCAAATGCTGGGGCTAATGCCAGGCTCACTGCCAGTAGAATAAGGACTCCTAAAATGATTTGGATGGAGGTCTTTATTGGAGATAAAGGAAAAAAAACTGAAGAGGATAGTGCGACTCTAAACCCTCCAAGCTTTTTATTTTGGCTTAAGCCGGATAAAAGCAGTATGGCCAGTACTGCCCAGCAAGTTGACGTGGATACTAGTCCTGTAAATGCCAGACTGGTTACCATCATGGAAGTAATGATTGAACCTAAAGCGGTAGAAAAGAGGAGGGCTTCGGTAGGGCCGGAAAATTTTAATTGCCAGATAGTTCTGGTAAATATTCTCCCGACATTAAGAAATCCCGCAAAGATCAAAAGGAACAGGAAAATGTCCATTTTTAGGTGTAGAAAAGTAGATTGAGTTTTTTAATGAGGGGGAAGGTGAAATTATTTTTGTATCAGAGGCATTTTGCGGCCTCGTTCAGGGAAAACACAGAAAAATCTTCCGATGCTTCCTGGTAGTCATCAAACCAGCAGGCCTCAGGGTTTCTATAAAAGGCCATGAGTCGGGCATTGTCTTTCTTGTTTGCGGCCCGAAGGTATTTGAAGAGTATCTGATCTTGGGTCATCCCTAAAACTTCAATTTTCCCCGATTCATGGGACATTACTAAGCGAGCACGCTTAGCCAGGCCAGAGCATTGGGTGCGGGATTCTTCAAATATTTCATAGCCGCGTTCAACGGGCACGGAGTAAGTTTCGTTACCCAAAGTGGGGCGGCATAGGAAAACATAATAGGGGGAAACGCCAATATAAGAAAGTTTGGAAAACAATTCCGCCAGCACCTTTGGATCATCGTTGACTCCCTGGACCAAAGGCGTCTGGTTGACCAGAGTCACCCCAGATTTCATTAGCAGGTTCAGTCCGTCAATAGCCTCAGGGGTGAGTTCTCTTGGGTGATTGAAATGTGCCATGATGTAAATTTTCTTTTCATCCGTGCTGTAGGTTTTGAACATTTCCAGCAAGGAGGGGTCATTCAAAATCCTGAAGGGATTGAATGCTGGGATTTTAGTGCCAATCCGAATAATCTTTACATGACTGATTTCACGAAGCTGCTTGATAATAGGTTCGAGCTTGCTGGTCGACATAACCAGGGGGTCACCCCCGGTCAACAGGACATTATTAATTTCTTTGCTGTTTTTGATGTATTCCAGCCCATCGGAGATGTCTTTAGTCACCTCATCATTTTCATTCATGAACAGGCGTTTGCGAAAACAGAACCTGCAGTAGGCGGCGCAAACTTCGTTGACCAATAATAAAGCCGTGGAAGTATATTTATGTTCTAGGCCGCGAACTTTTGTGTATTTTTCTTCGTTGGAGGCATCCAACTCACCCCATTCGTTGAGTTCCTGAACATCCGGCATGATGATCCGTTTAATCGGGTCATTGGGGTTGCTCCAGTCAATCAGTGACTGGTAATAATCATTGGTCCGGAATACAAATTTATCGTTAACCTTTTGCAGGTCCTGCCTTTCAGCGTCGGTCAATTGGGGAATCTGCTCAAGTTTGGTTAAATATTTGGTTTTTTTATTTTCTGGAATGAGGCGTTTTGTGACATCCATTCTCCACCTCCAATTAAGTTGTTAATAGTTATTAACAAATTGAAAAATAGTTGGTTCAGTGATTTAAAACCTCCCAACTCTCCACGGAATAAACAAAAATTCCCCTCATTTTTCAAGATTGAAAAGTTTGGGAAATCAGTATGCTTTCTGGAAATTATAAATATAAGGTGAAAGCCTATAAAAAAACAACAGCTCTACGGCTGAAAAAGAAAATCTATCCATACCTAATCAGGTTATTTGCAGGCTCTATCCGAAATTTAGATTCAAAAACCAACCGATTGAAACATTCAACCCGTGAGCCTTAAAACTCTGATCTCACACCAAAAGGTGGGGCCCAGCATACGTGATTCAGGCTAGGCTATCAAGAAAATACGTCTCAGTTAAGAGAGAATGTAGGTCTAGAAAGTGGAGATATGTAAGTATTTTTAATTAGTTACAGGTCCTTTAGGTAAGAAGGGAAAATATTTGATGGTTGTGTTTTTACCCGAGGGGAAAGGTTGATTTTAGTAATTTTTTTTCTCGGTCTAACTTTTTGATGAGGAATTTTCTATTGACAGGATATCGGAATGGATTATAATGCGGTCCTCTTTTTTTAGATGCAATTCTTTGTAATAGCATCCCGAAGGTAAATACGTTAAGTCTCTGAATTCTAGGTTATTAATGTCTGTTTTGAGGGGATTTTTTGAGGTCAGGCTGGTGATTAACCGATTAAGTGAGGCCCTGATTTTAAGGTGAGAGTGATAGATTTAATTTGAGTTCATTTCATTATTGAAAGAGGAGATTGTTAGATGAAAAAGGCTTTGATACTGATTGTTATGGTTGTATTCAGCTTGGTTGCTGTCAGCGCTTCCTTTGCGAAGCCTGCTAAGTGTCCGCAACCGCGGAAAACTAAATCAGCTCCAGGTAGTATCGCTAAAAAAGATAAGACGGCTAAAGCGAATGCCAAAAACGGTAAAGCAATATACATGAAGAAGGCCAAGCCGATGGCTTGTAAAATGTGTCATGGTGTTAAAGGCGATGGCGGTGGAAAATTAGGTGGAGCCTTGAAGCCTGCTCCCCGTAACTTTGCCTGTAAAGCAACCATGAAAAAAGTTTCTGCAGGCCAGATGTTTCATATCATCAAAAATGGCTCCAAAGGAACCGGTATGGTAGGTCACAAAAAAACCTTGAAAGACAAAGAAATCTGGGATGTTGTTAAGTACATCCGAAGTACCTTTGTGAAATAAGGTTAGTTCTTCTACTTTAGAAGGGGTGGTAAGCCACTTTATGTGGCTTACCACCCTTTTTTTGTGCCTTTTTTATGGATCGAGCAAAATGGTACAATGGATGCCGGTTAATTTTTCATTGGAGACTTCTGTGGCTACCCGCCTTTTTGGATTCCCCCAACTGCTGATCATTTCACTTTTAACTGGGACGACGCCTCTGTCTTCCGAAGCGCAACTGCATGGGAGTGCGGAAAATCCTGTGCGGATGATGTTTGTGCCTTCTGGAGATGCTCAGGTGATTTTGAAGGGGGGCCAAAAAATAGGGCAGCTCTTGAAAAAAGCTACCGGACTCCATTTCAAAACGGCTGTGGCTACCAGTTATGCGGCGGTCATTGAAGCGATGGGTGCTGGTAAGGTTGATGTAGGTTGGCTGGCTACCTTCAGTTATGTCCTAGCGCATGATAAATATGGGGTAGAACTTTTATTGGTGGTGCAGAGGTTCGGCAGTCCTTTTTATCGGGGACAGATCATGGTTCGAGCCAATAGCGGCATTAAAGATCTTGCGGGGTTGAAAGGAAAACGTTTTGCATTTGTTGACCCGGCTTCCACCTCGGGGCATCTGTACCCTAAGACCCTTCTCCTGTCTGAGGGGTTTGATCCGAAAATTTTTTTTGATAAGACTATTTTTGTTGGCTCTCACAATTCGGTCGTTCTTTCCATATATAAAGGTGAGGTGGATGGCGGGGCGGCTTATGAGGGTTCTCGGGCGGCGGTTGCAAAATCGTTTCCGGATGTGTATGACAAGGTCGATGTGATCGCCTACACTAAAGATATCCCTAACGATACAGTCTCTGTTCGAAAAGGGCTTGCAGAAGATATAAAAAATAAAATCCGAGAAGGACTAAAAACGATATCGAGTTCTACTGAGGGCAGCAAAACTCTTAAAAAACTTTACGGTATCAGTGGGTTTATGGACTTGGACGGTTTGTTTGATCCGGTGCGAGAAGCAGGCCGTTTGTTAAACTTGAATCTGTCAGATCCGAGACCATGACGGCATTGTTAAAGGTAGACCGGCTGAGTAAGACTTATGAAAGTGGTACTGCCGCTTTGAGGGAGGTTTCATTTTCGGTTGAATCCGGAGAGTTTGTTGTGGTGCTGGGGAAAAGTGGTTCAGGGAAATCGACACTCATGCGTTGTATCAACCGGTTGGTGGAGCCCACTTCTGGAAAAATAACTCTAGATAGTGAAGAGATTACTGGGGCTTCTCCGACCCGGCTGCGGGCATTAAGGAAAAGAATCGGGATAATTTTCCAGCAGTGTAATTTGATTCAAAGATACTCGG
>DUAA01000224.1:0-3948 GCA_012961055.1 Nitrospinaceae bacterium | reverse complement strand
TCTGATAAATATTTTAGCCGGTCAGAAGAACTGAGCGGAGGGCAACAACAAAGGGTAGGTTTAGCCCGTGCCTTGATGCAGGAACCTGAATTGATTCTTGCTGATGAACCCGTATCCAGCCTGGACCCTGCTACTTCTCAGCAGATTATGAAACTGCTGGCAGAAATTAATGAAAAGGAAGGTGTGACAGTATTGTGTAACCTGCATCTACCCGCACTGGCCCGCCAGTTTGCATCAAGAATTCTTGCTTTAAATGAAGGGCGAATCGTTTACGATGGTTCTGCCAAGGATCTGAGTGAGAGGGAGTTAAATTCTCTCTACGATTCAAACCTAGAGGAGCACCTCCCAAAAAGCTGAAAAATTTATTAGTCGAAGGATTAAATTCAGGCACGTTAATGATATTATTTGAGACTAATTAGGTAGACGAATGCCTCCTCGAAAGCGTTCAATTTGCTTGAAACCTTTTGGAGCTGAAGTTTATGACTATGAATCAACCTGTTCCAACCAAAAAACAATTGCGGCGATATGGCCTGATAATGGCTGGGGTGCTTTCATGCTTTCTAGCCCTTTTTTTTTATAAGGCATGGTACACTGCCGGAATGGCTCTGGCCGTCTGGGTCTTGTTTTTCCTTGTTTTGGGGTTGTTGGCACCTCTACGTCTGGCCCCGGTATACTTGGTTTGGATGAAGTTTAGGCAGGGCCGAAAATTTTAACTTCAAGCTGATTTTGGGTCCGATGTGTTGGGTCGCATCTACCCCGGTGCAGCCGGTTCCTCAATTTTTTGGCGATGACCCCAGCAGCGGAGGCAATAGTCAGGAGCTGGCTTAAGACGTCGGCTTTTTTTTTGCTAGCCCGGGAAAGTATTTGCTAGCGGGCTCCACGCCGAGTAGTCCCTTTGATTGGGCGCCGAAATATGTTAGTTTGGAGTTTAACCCTTGACAAATGAAGGTGTTGGGGCTTGAACAGAGTCTGACGACGTAGAGGTGACAATGCAGAAGCTAACTGAGTGCCTTGTCTTTATTATATTTGTTTTTGGAGTTACCCCGGCTTGGTCTCAGGGCTATGACCAACTGGAGTCAGGCTCCTCGAACCTAGCTATCCCCAAGGAGCCAGGTTGGAAACACCCGTCTTATCGTGGTTGGGAATCGTTGAGTGTGCCTGGTTTGATTGCTACTTATTACGATCTGAATCTGGACGGTAAACTGGATTATATGGTCACTCGAAAAGTGATTAGGAAGTCCTCGGCTGAAGGAATTACTATTGCACAGGCTATCGAAACGGCGCGATTCGATAACCTGAGTGTCTTTTTTTCACATCCGGTGATATTTTTCGCCAATCGCAACCCGCTGTTTTATTGTAAAGGGATTGATGCGAGAAAAAACTGTGCAGATATCTGGGTAGATATTGCGGAAGATGGTTTAAACGGAAATGAAGAACTTTATTCGCTTGCAACCCCGAGTTTGGGGGTTCGTTAATCAAATTAGCAGGATATTTTTTCTGGTTTTGTGTGCTGGGGTGTTGGCGGCTTCACCTGTGTATGCACATGCGCCAATGGATATGAACTCGGCTGCACCGGAGGCAGATAAAGAAAAAAGCCTCCTACGTGTAGGGGCAACGGTTTACAAACATATGTGTGTGTTTTGCCATGGTGATAATGGTGATGGCGGAGGCAAGGCTATGGCATACCTTTACCCTTGGCCTAGAGATTTTCGTCAAGGTGTGTTTAAATATCGAACCACTCCGTTCGGTTCGATTCCTCTGGATAAAGATATTTTTCGGACCATTTCACGTGGTGTTCCAGGGTCCTCCATGCCGGCATGGGGCGGAGCTCTGACGGAAGTTGAGATTTCTGGGGTAGTTCAATATATTAAGACTTTTTCGAAAAAGTTTAATAAAGGAAGACCTGGGAAGGCTATAGAGATTGGAACGCCGCCCACGTCCACTCCGGAGTCTATTGAAAAGGGAAAAAAAGTTTATCAGGAAATGCGTTGCGCCCGGTGTCATGGAACTGATTTGCGGGGCGATGGGCCTATTGCGGATAAACTCTATGATATCTGGGATCACCGGGTTTTTATTTACGATCTGACGGATCCAAATACTTACAAGTTTGGATTTGATAAAAAGGATTTGTTCCTGATTTTAACGACGGGGATCGATGGCACCCCGATGAAATCGTATAATCATCTGACAGATGAGGAGCGGTGGAACCTGGTATCCTACATTGAAGATGAAATAAAGAAAGAGGACTTCAAGCCAGCTGAATATGAAATTGATCTAACTATTTCCAGAATTGATCAGGAAATCGATGTGGATCCGGGAAACCTATTGTGGAAAAATATCCCGGTTCAGAAAATACATACGATTCCGCTCAATGCGCGTAGGAATCCGATAGATGAAATTCAGTTTCAGTCCGTAGTGAATGATGAAGGCATTGCGTTTCGATTGGTGTGGAATGATTCTCAGCCAGACCGGACTGCCAGTCGTCATCAGGATTTTAAAGATGCCATAGCAATGGAATTTGCGCTGGGGGAAGTGCTGTTGCATGAACACGGTCACAACGAACCCTTTTTTGGAATGGGAAACCGTGGCAAAGTAGTCAATATTTGGCAATGGCGCGCGGACTGGCAAACGGAAATTGAAACGAAGGAAAAGTTGGAGTACGCCACCAAAGGCTTGGATTTGGATACAATGATCTTTGGCGGTGAGGTAAACCCGGTAGAAGCACTCAATCCCTTCAGGGATGTTCCTGTCGAAGAATTGAATGCGGAAGGGTTTGGAACGTTGACTCCTCAGCCCCAAACTAAGCAAAATGTGTTGGGGAAAGGGGTATGGGAGGATGGTAGGTGGAGTGTGGTATTGTATCGCTCCTTGGATTCTTTGAATAAATGGGATATAAAATTTAAAAGAAAAAATCCTGTGTTGGTGGCGTTTGCAATCTGGGATGGAAAGCATCAGGACCGAAATGGCCGAAAGGTCATTTCAATGTGGCAAAGGCTAAAAGCACTGGAATTACCCTGAAAACTGGCATGACAACGGTGGTCGTGGTAATCTTCCTTCGAATTCTTTTAATATTTCCTATGAAGTTGGGTGCCCTTAATCGATAAATGATTGTTTTAATGTTTATTTGGAATCAATATATCTGGAGAATTGTTTAATGTCAGAAGATAAAGAAATGGACGATACCGAAGCTGAGGATTCATTGAGTGTGTCTGAAGATGATGAATTAGAAGATGATGGGTTGGATGAAGTAGATCTTGCTGCTGTCGATGAAATGGATGAAATGGACGAGGTGGATGAGGTCGTAAAAGAAGAAATACCGGAAACCGGTGCTTTTACGGTTTTGGGCCAAGGCGATTTTGGCATGTCCCAATCTAACCGAGGGGCGGATGATCCTGGAGATAACACGCTGAGTGAGCCTCAATATATCGAGAAGTTTGGCGACATGTTATTTGTTTCTGACAGGGGCAACCACCGAGTATTGATTTGGGAACAGTTTCCAGAGGAAATGGGTGAGCCGTCATCCCTGGTTCTCGGCCAAGAGGATTTTGCTGATTGCTTAGAGAATCGAGGTATGACCACAACTCTGGATGAAATGACCTCCGGATTGGGCGACGAGGATCTAGATGGTTTCACTATCAGCAAGTCGGAGGAAGACACTCTTTCCCAGCCCGCTGGTATTTCTGTCATCGATGGAAAACTTTATGTGGTGGATAGTGGAAACCACCGGGTATTGCGATGGAATGGAATCCCTTCAGAGGATGGAGAGCCCCCTGGGCTGGTGCTGGGTCAGGATAACCTAGATGACAACGAAGCCAACCGTCGAGGATTTGTCGGTTCCGGTTCATTGTTTTTCCCCATGGGTATGCACTCTGGCGATGACAAACATGTGTTTGTTGCCGACAAAGATAATCACCGTGTGTTGATATGGAATAAAATTCCTTTTAGTGA
>DUAA01000223.1 GCA_012961055.1 Nitrospinaceae bacterium | reverse complement strand
CCAGTCTCGACTTGGACAATTTGAAGAGCTTACGGATGGAATCAAGTTTTATAATTTTTTGGAACGATTGTTGGAGCGTGTGGAAAAAGATCCTGAAGAAGTTGCTGGTAAGTTCAGACAGGTTGCAGAGCGTGTCTTTACCAGAAAGAATGTCTTTTTTAATATTACCTCAGATCAAAAAGATTACCGAAAGTTAGAAAAAAGAATTGTGGGAACCGTGAACACACTTTCTGATAAAGAATGGAAGGTTGAGGAATGGGATCTGAAAATAGAAGCCCTGAATGAGGGTTTTTTGACTGCCAGTAATGTTCAGCATGTTGGCAAAGGGGCTAACCTGTACGATTTAGGATTTAAGTATTCTGGGCAATTCGAGGTGCTTAAAGCGCTACTCAGGACCGGATTTTTATGGGATAGGGTACGGGTTCACGGTGGCGCATACGGCAGTGGAAATTCATTTAACATACTAACCGGCGATTATAGCCTGCTCTCTTATCGGGACCCTAATCTTACCGAAACATTAGACGTCTATGATGAAATCGCTGATTTTCTTAATGCCTTGGACTTAACCTCAGAAGAGTTGACAAAAATTATCATCGGCTGTGTTGGCAAAATGGACCCACCTTTAACGGCTGATCTGAAAGGCAAGTCTTCGATGATAGATCATCTTACCGGGCGGACCCACGAAAGAAAACAGAAGATCCGCGAAGAACTGCTATCCACCAAGCTTGAAGATTTGAAAGGCTATGCCTCTCTATTCGAAAAGATTAGGGATAACGGCCATGTCTGTGCCCTGGGAAATGAAGATAAACTCAAAAAATCTAAATCTGTATTCGGTCAACTAGTTAAAGTTTTTCACTAACCACTAGGCACGGGGCGGTGATATCCCCTTCCATAAATTTAATGCCCCGGAGAGGTACAATGACCATAATTTTTTTATGGTTAACAACAATACTCTCGGCGTAATAGCCTTTTGCCTAGATTCCCCTGACGGGGGGCTAGGGTGGTTGCTTAGTTGTCACACTGAGCTAGACCGAATATGCAAAGAATGTGTGACTCTCTATTTATTGCACGCCTAGAAGCGTTATCTCATTTTTGCCACCGGCCGCTGACCGGTGGGTTTAAGTTTTGCTGTTTGCTGCCAATATAAATAACAAAAGAGTTCTATTTTGACAGGTGAGATATAAAACTCAAACGCAAAGAAATTTTAGATCTTTTAAGGTCCTTTGGAGTTAACCAGATGTCCGAATTGAAGACCGGCTGCCGCAATTACGAGACTTATTTCAAGGGACGAGCAAGGTGCGAAGGTCGTCGGTTTACACGACACTTAATGCGTTTTTAAAGATCGGGCAAACTCCAGGGCTTTTTCCATTTTAGGCAGTTGTGCCAGTTCTGGAACCACTTCCATATACCGTATGATCCCTGTACGGTCGAGCACAATAATAGCCCGGGCCAACAGACGGTTTTCCTCAATCAATAGACCGGTTGATTTACCAAACAGAGCGTCCCGATAATCTGACAAGAACAGAATGTTTTCGATTTTGGCTTCCTTGGAGAAACGTTTTTGTGCAAAGGGCAGGTCCCGACTGATCGTCACTAGTTTTGCTGTTTTATCCAAGCCTTTATTCTCTTCACTAAGAAAATGAGTTTGCTTGTCGCAGGTAGGGGTATCCAGAGAGGGCACGACACTGAGTATTGTCACTTTGCCTTTGAATGATTGCAGGTCAATCATGTTTAATCCCAAATCGGGGAGGCTGAGTACTGGGAGTGCTTTTCCCACCTCTGCCATTTTTCCCATCAGCGTTAGAGGGTTTCCATTTAACGTTATTGAAAAAACCTGTCCTCCCCAACTCGTTCCTGTAAAAATAAGTAGCCCGGCCAGAATAAAATTTTTCACAAATAGTGTTTTTTGAAACATTGGCAATGCTCCTATTAAAGGTTTGACTATGTCGCATTAGTTTTTCAAAAGGCTAACATAAATATCCTTATATTTACTTGGTTTGGTCAAGTTGATCCTTGAAAAAGCAAAAAGGTTCTATCGTTCCATTTTGAATAAAATGAGAATCTTTGGATTGGATTCTATCAACAGAAGCAAGCCACTTCTTAGAAAATATAAAAGTATGATCTAGTTTACCAACTAGTTGGTATTTATTTGAAGTTCTAAAGGATGAACTCGATTAAATGAATTGAGTATAGACCTACCGGGATCTTGTTATAAAGCACTCCAAAAAAACCTGATTTCTAAGGGTGACTTTTGGGTGTTTTTTTCTAGGAGGTTTCCGAGATCCACCCTTCACCCCACAATAATGTCTGGCTTAAGAAAAACCCGGGGTTTGATAAACATTTGGTGCCGTAATTAGCAATAAATAAATGAATTGGTGTTCTAGAAGTTAAAACTCAATCACGGTGACGCCATCACCGCCTTCATTTTTAGAGCCTGGTGTGAACTGTTTGCAGAGCGCGGTCTTTTCCAAGTAATTCCGTACCAGAGTCTTTATTATCCCCATTCCGTGACCGTGAATGATGAGCACCCTCTGTGCTTTTTGCACGATGGCCCGGCTAATGAAAGCCTCCATAGTGGCCTCTGCTTCTTCGGAGTTCATGCCTCTTAAATCGCAGGATGACACAGAGTTACCCTCAGACTCGGTATGGACGTTCAGAGATAACTCTTTTTTTGCTGTTTTAGCCTTTTGTCGTGGATGTCCACGAAGACCTTTTACCTCAACAACGGTGGTGATGTTGCCCATTTGAACCCGCAGTTTTTTCTTTTTCTCGGGGGCTTCAAGAAGGTTGCCGATAGCTCCAAGATTGAAAATTAAAACTGGATCCCCGATCTTCAGATTTACAACTGGAACAGTCCATTCTTCGATATTTTCCAATTTTTGAGAAAGCGATATCTGGCCCATGGACTGTATTTGTTTTTCCGCTTTGCGTATTTTTGGGAGATCTTTTTCCCCTTTTATATTCCGAATAATTTTTTGGATTTCATCTTTGCCAGCACGGACTTCCAACTGCAGTTTTTTATTTTTATTTTTTTTGAAGTCCTTTTCTTCATTGCGCAATTGCTGGGTCAGTATTCTCTGTTCCCTGGCCAAGGCCTCGGTTTCTTTTTTTTGTTGCTTGATATTTTCCGCATCACGGTTGAATTCCAGCTTCTGACGGGTCAGATCTTCCAATAGGTTTTCCGCGCGGTTTTCCTTAGCTTGGTACAAGTTTCGTGCTTGGTCGATAATACTTTTTTGCAAACCCAGTCGCTCAGCGGTGTCGAGGGCGGCGCTTTGTCCTGGTGCACCAAAAATCAGCCGGTAGGTGGGGCTTAATGTGTCGAGGTCGAATTCTGTACAAGCATTGAGAAACCCTGCGTGAGTTTGTGCTAATATTTTTAAAGTAAAATAATGGGTAGAGACTAAGGTCATGACATTTTTATTTTTGAGATCAAGCAGGATGGCTTCTGCCAATGCCGCGCCCTCATTTGGGTCGGTAGCAATTCCCAGCTCATCCAGAAGTACCAGTGACCCGGCATCAACGTGATCCAGAATATGAATGATTTTTTTCAAGTGCCCGGAAAAGGTTGATAATTTCAATTGAATATTCTGATCATCCCCGATGTCGGAATAAACCTTTGGGAAAAATGGAATTTGTGAACTCTCTTTGACGGGAAGATAAAGTCCCGTCCGGGACATCAGAGCTAACAGTCCCAGTGTTTTGAGTGTTACCGTTTTTCCTCCCGTATTGGGGCCGGAAATGATAACCACTCTGATGGAAGCGTCCCACTTAATGGTATTGGCTACTACCGTTTCTCTTTCGAGAACCAATTCTGGATTTCTGGCTTCGTTGAGTTCCATGATCGAATTTCGATTCATGGGGCAGTGAACGGCCGCCATAGTTTTGGCCAGTCGAGCTTTGGCAAAAATAAGGTCCAGAGATATTAGTACTTCCAAGTTTATCTTCAAAGATTCCCGAAACTGCAAGGTTTGCATCGCCAAGGATTGCAGGATTTTAATTTTTTCCTCCACAACTTGAAGTCGGGCAATTTTTAATTGATTATTCAGAGGCACGATGGGGGTGGGCTCTATAAATAGAGTCTGTCCTGTCCCAGAACTATCATGCACAATGCCATCAACTCGGGATTTAAACTCCGCTCGAACTGGAATGACCATTCGCTCATTCCGTTCGGTGATGTAAGAATCCTGAAGGGCTTCCCGGATTTTATCCGATTTGAAGAGCCGTTGAAGGCGTTCTTCCAGTTTACTTTTCGCGGCCTCGGAACTGCGGATGGCCTGGCGCAGTTCCGGCGTGGCATTATCCCGTATGTTGCCCTCATCATCGACACAGCGGACGAGATCATCCAGGAACTCTTTAAGAGGATTCAGTCTTTCCAGCCAGACTAGTAAATGGGGATACGGTGTTTTTTTTTCTCTTTCCCGGAAAAGATTTCGACATAGGCGTAAAAGCTTTATGAGATCAAGGCATTGCCTTGCTTCGATTATTTTCTGCTCTTCCGCATCCTGCAATATTGGGCCTATGTCCTCAAACCGATCCATCGGAAAGGAATCCAAAGACTCCAGCAAGGCAACCATCTCTTTGGTTTCTTCAAGCAGAGTTTGTGCGCGATCAAAATCGCTTTCAGGTTTTAACTCTCGGCATTGATCCTGAGTGATGGGAGAACAGGCATGGTTTTCTAAAGCTAAAACCACTCTACCCCAACCCAAAAGATCCATAGACTTTTCAATGAGGGGTACGTTGCTCATAATGCGGAGAGTTTCCGCGAGCAAATTGTAATATCATTGCCTGCTGTGCAACTATTTTCGCGTCCAAATATGTCTTTGTTCTCTTTCCCAGTCTCGTGAACGGAAACGGACACGGACACATTTTTCGAAGACAACTCTTTAATGGAAGGTGTTAGAGCCATTGCTAGTTGATCCGCTGGCGAGGAGTGGACTAAGGTGGATTCCAGTAGGATGCTGACCCGGGCATCATAGAGACGGTTGGGATCGTGGAAATTTTTGTATCCATACAAGAGGACTGCAAGATCTTTTTCCAATTTCTTTTTGTAACTAGTTTTTTTCTCACCGGGGATTAATTTGTTACCGTGAACCCGGATTCTTTGGGTGGTGATGGTGACTGGTTTATCGAAATCAACAGTTTCAGTATTAAAATACAAATCATACTCAATAATATGCTGTCCCATCACCTCAAAATAGTTGTTACCTTTACGGGTCGCGAAAAGGGTGGCGATTTTCCCATCCCGTTTAACCGGGTTGGGGTTTTCAGGTCCGGGTAGTTCCAGTAGTGCAAGATTTCTTCCTTTCACTAGCCGAGCCCAGTGAATTGGGCCTAGATGGTTGCCTTCTCGGGTCATGCGCACGACATTAGGGTTTGACTGGCGTTTCTGGTTGCGCATCCATTCCATCATGGCAGGTACTTCTGATTCGGGAAGAAAGTGACCTCCATGTGCTGTTCCTCTTTCTCCGTGTTCCCGGTAAAGCACAGGATATTTCATGTCAGAGAGAATTTTATGAACCCGTCGACTGAGCTGAATGGGAAATACAGGATCATGTGCACCTTGAATCATATATATCGGAGTATTGCGAAGATTCACCAGAAAATGCATATACCTTGGAGTGATGCTTCCAGCGATGGGGATCAAGCCTGCGAAACGATCCGGATAAAACATGCCGATCATATAAGCGCCTATGGCTCCATTGGATAATCCGGTAAGAAAAATACGACCTGAATCTATATTGTACTGCTCACGCGTTTGGTCAATAAGACCGAGCACCATTTCTTCAGCCGGCTGTGCCCACCAAGCTCCCATCGGATAAGTGGGACACAACACGGCAAACTCCTTATTCGAACGCTCAACCCATTTTGAAATAATGTTGGCACCACTACTGCCCAGCCCATGCAAGACTACAATGAGTGGAACCTTTTCATTTTGTTTCAATGATTTGGGAAGGAACAAGGCGTACGGGTAACTTTTGCCATTTTGTTTGTACATTAAGTTTCTTTGCAGTCCGACCGGGCCAGTAAATTTTTTTGAACGTGAACGAAGAGTAGATTTTATACTTTCATGTTTGACCTTGGCCGACTTCAAGCGTTCCAGTACCTGCATTTCTACGTTGGAATCTTGGGTAGAAAGAAACAAATTCAACTCGGAATTAATGTCTATAACTTCTCGTACCGTGCCTGACTCCGGTATTGCAGTGCACGAAATGGAGAATAGAAAAATGGAAAGGAACTGAATGAGTTTTTGAATTTCCATAATTCCACAGTATCTAACTTTAAAATCTTTGTAAAGGGTTTAGGGCCAGCCTAAGTAACTAATTTTATTAGATTATTCTGCTATTATGAGGTAAGATTTGATTCAGTTCAGCTCCGTTGTGTGATTCTCAAGGAGTCCTTCAAGTTATTCTTCGTCATGAGCATTTTCTTTGGAAAAGAAAGGCGAATTACCAGCCGAAAAATATTAATTAACAAATATTTTAAAATCTTATTATGGGTTTCCGGATGAATTTATTAAAAGTACCTGTTCAAACCCTGGTTAAAACTTTCAACCTAGGGACTCTCGCACTCGGAAAATGTCGAATGGAAGCAGGAGAATCGTTGACCCGGATGTTCACGTTAAAGAAAAATGGAATAGATTTTGTGGGGCAGGTGCGGGTGCGCCCCGGAAGTCCGGCTGTCCAGGTTGAAGTTTTTAATAAATTTTTTTTTGAGGAGTTTGATCAATCTGAATCTGCTGTGCTCGATAATTTGGCTAGGAAAGTTCTCAAGCAGATGTCAAAGGGTGAAGAATTGCCGGGAGCGGTGAGAACCCTGATCCAGGGCTATTTTGAAGAGCAAAATTTGAGAACTGAAGCAGAGGAAAAAAAAGAAGAACAAGTTGCAGAAACCGTTAATGATCGGAATCTGGGTAAAATTTTTGAACGTTTGAATCAGGAGTATTTTAATAACAGGATTCAGGCAAAGATCATGTGGGGACGTGATGTGAAATCGCATAACAAAAGTGGTTTTTGTTACGGCTCCTATGATGAAGGCAAAAAACTCATTCGCATTCACCCGCGTTTGAAACAGGGCTTTGTTCCTCTGTATGTTTTAGAGTTCACGGTCTATCATGAAATGTGTCACCAGTTTGCCCCGGCCTATAGAAAGAACAGAACTTGGCAGAGCCATCACCCTGAATTCAAAAAGAAGGAACGCGAGTTTAAAGGTTTCAAAGATGCGCGTAACTGGGAAAAGCATGACTGGCATCGTTTGCTTCTTCCTTCCAGTGAAAATACCGAACTGACAACGGGCTGACTCTCCGTCTTGTAAATACCGTTGAATTCCCCTAAATTGGTACTACGCCATGAAAATGATAAAATGCTACATTCGATATGAAAAGTTGGAAGAAGTTAGGGAAAAACTTTTTGAATTGGGAGTCCCTGGGCTTTCGGTAGTTGATGTCAAAGGCATTGGCAAACCGATGAGCCAAGTGAAGTCTGACCCAAACCTGAAAGTTCCGCAGTTTCGTCCCCGTGTGGAAATCACGATGGTTCTGGAAGCTGAAGGAGTAGAGGAAGTGCTGGACGTGCTGGTGAAGACAGTCCAAACCGGCAATATGGGTGATGGAAAGATTTTTGTCCTGCCGGTCGAAGAGGCGATCCGGATTCGTACCGGGGAGCGGGGCAAGCAGGCCCTCTACTGATTGAAATCTTTCCGCTTGAGGCAAACTTCCAGTGATTGCTGAAAATCTCGCTGAGGTCCGGGACCGAATATCCCAAGCCATTCAAAAGTCGGGGCGAAACCCAGATAGTGTTCGCTTGGTGGCCGTTTCTAAGCATATGGGTATTGCTCAAATAAAAGAAGCTAGAATTGCCGGTGCCGTGATTTTTGGCGAGAATAAAATCCAGGATGCTTTTCCCAAAGTAGAGCAATTGGAGGCAGAAGGATTTTCCTGGCACTTTATAGGACACTTGCAAAAGAACAAGGTCAAATTTCTCGGGAAACACTTCGACCTGATCCATTCCGTAGATAATCTGGAGCTTGCAGTGAAAATTTCCAACAAATGTCATTCAGAAAACTGGGTACAAAAGGTACTATTGCAGGTCAATGTATCTGGAGAAGCTGCGAAGTTCGGTCTGAAACCGAGTGACCTTGAAAAGCAGATAATGTCTTTTTCTCAGTTGCAGGGAATTAGAGTGGAAGGACTGATGACCATTCCGCCTAACCATCCTGACCCAGAAAATTCCCGCATGCATTTTTCACGACTGCGGGAACTTCGTGATCAATACGAAAAACAGACCGGACTTTCCCTGAAAGAACTTTCCATTGGTATGACCAACGATTTTGAGGTCGCGATAGAAGAAGGTGCTACACTAGTTCGTGTGGGTACTGCTATATTTGGCCCCCGCTAGGTTACGTTCGGCGGGAATAGGTCAGAATCTTAATGGGTAGACCATTGTAGTTTGGCCCTTTCAATGACTCCTCCTTCTCAGGATGAAAGGAAGTTAGTGAATGTTTCCTGAATTAAAATCAACTGGGAGAACAACCTTGTGCTGAAAAATAAAAAATTGGGATTCATTGGTGGTGGCAATATGGCAAAGGCTTTAATCAAAGGATTAGCCTCGTTCATTGAACCGAAAAATATTTTTGTCTCGGAACCGTCAAAATCTAAGCGCGATGCTTTACACGCCGAGTACAAAATCAAAGTCACCGCGGACAACAGTGAATTAACCAAAAATTGTGACATCATTATTCTGGCGGTCAAACCACAGATTTTAAAAGATGTTCTTGCTGAAATTCGTTCGCTGGTGAAGGGGGACAAGCTGATTGTGTCCGTTGCCGCAGGGGTTTCTATTTCCATTATGGACGAGGAATTGCGTGGGGATACAAATAACAAGTTCAGCATTGTGCGCACAATGCCTAACACGCCCGCACTGGTTCAAGAAGGGGTTACAGCGATTGCTTCCGGAGAGCATGTCAGCAAGGAGGATGTGGAAATTGCCCACCGTATTTTTGAAGTGGTAGGTCTCACTGTCAATGTTGAAGAGGACCATATGGATGCTGTAACAGGTTTGAGTGGCAGTGGTCCCGCATACATTTTTATGTTGCTCGAAGCACTCTCCGATGCAGGAGTGAAAATGGGTTTGTCACGCAATATCGCCAATACCTTGACTATCCAAACCGTGCTGGGAGCTGCTAAACTTGCTAGAGAAAGCGGTAAGCACCCCGGAGAACTCAAAGATATGGTCACCTCTCCTGCCGGTACCACCATCGCTGGACTGCATGCCTTAGAAGAAGGGGGTTTGCGCACGACCATGATGAATGCAGTGGAAGCGGCTACCCTGCGTTCTCGTGAACTTGGACAAATTGCTCTCAATAAAAAAGGACCAGTGAGAGGAGACAAATAGTTAGTGAAAAGGTGTGAGTAAAAATAACGCGATCTATTGGCATGTGCTACAGGCGGAAAGTTCTGGTAAATGGGAACCGATTGAAGGGATCGATGGGTTGCTAGAGTAGATACGAAAAAGTTTGGTGCTTAGTCAGCTTTGTTTGTTCTTGCCGTTTCGTCCACCGTCAAACCCCAAGTTTTAACTTTCTCCAGTATAAGGTTTGCCTCAATTCTTATTATTTGGATATTTATGGGGTTACTCAGAAAAAACATGAAAGTTTCTTCGATTATTCCTGTGATTTGCATCCTGCCATAATGCGCAGAGTTGTTATAGCG
This sequence comes from Nitrospinaceae bacterium, assembly GCA_012961055.1. Taxonomy (GTDB): domain Bacteria; phylum Nitrospinota; class Nitrospinia; order Nitrospinales; family VA-1; genus LS-NOB. Next base: position 3,466 of record DUAA01000223.1, on the reverse strand, counting down.
GAGCCTTCTGAAATTCCTTAGTAATTACTTCTTAATTCGAGAAACTTTTTTCCAACTAACAAAAGTTGTGGCTCACTGGTGCCTCCCTAGTGGAGGGCTATTTGCAACGGAATTTCTTGTATTCGCCGTAGGCGGCGATGGCTAAACCTAGCAACAGAATCCAAGTGGGATGCAGGACATGTTCCGGCTTGTTGAAGAAGAGGACTAGCATCAGTGCTACACCTGCCATGGCTACGGTTAAACCCAGAAAGACAGCATTCAATCCTTTTTCAAATCCATCTGGATCTTTAAGCTGTTTTCTTATTTCAGGTCTTAATTTGTAAGTAAACATATTATTTTTTTGTCTCTTAGATTTTCAGGACTGCATTCAAACTGCCCATACGGTAGCCTTTTGGATCGAGAACCACAGTTGAAAATCCCAAGGACTTAAATTTTTCATGAACTAATTGCTGTAAATGTTCATTGTCCAAATAATGCGACATTTCATTTTGGCCTAGTTCAATGCGGGCGAGGTCCCCATAATGTCTAACTCGGAGTTGTTTGAATCCAAGTGAGAGCAACAGGTCTTCAGCCTGTTCTACCATTAGAAGTTTTTCTGGCGTGACAGGTTGACCGTATGGAATTCGGGAAGACAGGCAGGCCATCGCAGGTTTGTTCCAAATGGAAAGCCCCATCTTTCGGGATAATTCCCGGATCTCCTGTTTGTTGAATTCCGCTTCCACTAATGGACTACGAATGCCCTGTTCGCGGGCGGAATCGAGTCCGGGTCGGTAGTCACCCAAGTCATCGGTGTTGGTACCATTTAAAATATGAGAAATATTTTCCTGTTTTGCAACTTTTTTTAGGCTCGAATAAAGTTCTGATTTGCAGTGATAGCAGCGGTTGGCCGGGTTAGCCCGATATTTTGGGTTAGACATTTCATCTGTTCTGATGACTAAATGCCTAGCGCCAATTTCCATGGCAAGTTGGCTTGCTGCTTTCATTTCCCTGTTCGGTACGCTGGGGGATTGTGCGGTGACACCTAAAGTTTTTTTGTCCAAGATTTCATAAGCTAGGGCAAGGACCAATGTGCTATCCACTCCACCAGAAAACGCGACCAGAACACTATTCATCTCGCGAATCAATGTTTTAATTTTTTCTGTTTTCTGGCTCAGTGTCATGATGATTTTATTTTGGTTACTCTCGATTTTGGCTAAGGGTAACATAAAGAATGGCATAAAAAAATCCGAGAACAGAGGACGCTCTACTATTGGATTCCGAGGAGGAGGTGATTTGCGAAGTTTAAAGAGCGTAACTCCCTTTATTTTCAGCGCTGCCTGTTAGTTTAGGGAAATACCTGAGAGAACTCTATAGTTTTAAGTATAATTGTGCCTTAATTTGAGCCTTTGATCGAGGTTTGAATATCTAGACGATCTAAGCTAATAAGGGTTAAGGAGTACAATAACGTTGACAGGATTTTTACGAGCAGGAACTTTCGCACTTTGCAAGTTATGTAAAGCTAAACCACCTGTTGTTGGGACCAGAATGGGCTCAGGATAAATCAGCTTTAAGCTTCAACTCGCGCATTTGTTTTGGGTCAACTTCCGAGGGTGCCTGGGTCATCAGGCAAGTGGCCTTCTGCGTTTTTGGGAAGGCTATCACATCTCGAATGGAATCGGCACCAGAAAGCAACATGGTTATTCGATCGAGTCCCATGGCGATTCCACAGTGTGGAGGAGCACCATATTTTAAAGCATCGAGCAGGAAACCAAACTTCGTTTCAGCCTCTTCTTGATTAATACCCAGAAGGTCAAACATTTTCTCCTGCACTTCTTTTTGGTGTATACGGATGCTACCACCACCAATTTCATTTCCGTTCAGGACTAGATCATAAGCGCGCGCTTTAATGGAGCCGGGATCGCTCTTAAACTTTTCCATATCTTCATCACGCGGTGCGGTGAAAGGGTGGTGCATGGCGGTATATCTTTTTTCGGCCTCATCATATTCCACCAGCGGAAATTCTGTAACCCAAGTGAAGACATTTTTCGATTCATCAATTAGGTTTAAAAGTTTGCCCAAAGCCAGGCGGAGATGGGAAAGGGCATCGGCCACAATCCTGGGGGTGTCGGCGATAAATACTATTGTGTCACCGGGTTTGCTTCCCAAAGTTTTGAGCATGCGGTCGAGCATTTTTTTCTCAAAAAACTTAATTATGGGTGACTGCAATTCGTTTTCCTGAACTTTGATCCAAGCCATCCCTTTAGCGCCATATGTTTTGGCAATTTCTGTTAAATCGTCCAGTATTTTTCGGGATAGAGTGTTGGTGCTGTTTTTAACATTTAGGGCGCGAACCTGTCCGCCCGACTCCAGCACCTGAGCGAACACTTTAAACGAAGTGCCTCGAACAATGTCTCCTAGGTCAACGATTTCCATCTCGAATCGCATATCTGGTTTGTCACTACCAAATCGGTCAATGGCGTCCTGGTATTTCAGAATTGGGAATGGGCGGTCGATTTTTGTATCGAGGACTTCCTGATAAATTTCTGCCATCATTTCCTCGATTATCTTGAATATAAGTTCTTCACTGCCGAAAGACATTTCGATATCGATCTGGGTGAACTCCGGTTGCCGGTCAAAACGTAAATCTTCATCACGAAAACATTTAACGATTTGAAAATATCTATCCATACCGGAGACCATAAGGATTTGTTTGAACAACTGTGGGGATTGAGGCAGAGCATAAAATTTTTGTGGATTGAGTCTGCTGGGTACCAGGTAATCTCTTGCCCCTTCTGGCGTACTTTTAGTTAGCATGGGCGTTTCTATTTCCATGAATCCGTTTCGGTGTAGTTCATTTCTTGCCACCCTTGATATGTCATAACGCATTTTTAGATTACGTTGTAAATTGGGTCCGCGAAGATCGAGAAACCGGTATTTCAGGCGCAGAGCTTCTGCAGTATCCTGCGGCTCCCAAGGTGATATAGGAGGGGTTTCCGATGGGTTAAGAATATCCAGTTCATCGACATAAACCTCAATTTTCCCGGTTTTCAGTTTTACATTCATCATGTCATCCGGTCTAGCGCGAACCTTGCCGGTGATCGCAATGACAAAATTCCCGCGAATAGACTGGGCATGTTCGTGGGCCAATTGGTCTATCTGAGGGTTCAACACCACCTGGGTCATACCGTATTTATCCCATAGGTCCACAAAAATCAGTCCCCCGTGGTCGCGCCGGGTATGTACCCATCCGCACAGGGTTACTAATTCACCAATGTGGCTGTCCGACAATGTTCCGCAATCATGTGTCCGTTCGTTGTTCATTGAATCCTTTTAAATTTTGATTTAAATGTAAGGTAAACAGTGATTTCTATTAATAAGTTTTCGTCCCAATTCCCACCTAACTAAGGCCCAAAGACCCAACAAGGTACTGAAATCAAGATAGACTTGCAAGTGTTTATCTGATTAGGAAGAAAAGAGGTTCAAGGTC
>DUAA01000222.1:1943-2249 GCA_012961055.1 Nitrospinaceae bacterium | reverse complement strand
GTAACGGGAAACCCATCCATTACTTTGAAGATTTCCGTAAAATCCCCGCGTTGGATTGGGAGTAATTTTTTTAACGCTTCGTCACGGACTTTATCGTTCTCAGCAACAATCATTTTTCGTACCAGAAAAATACGCTCTTCATTGAAGAACATATGTTCCGTCCGGCACAACCCTATTCCTTGAGCTCCAAAGTCGCGTGCCATCAAAGCATCGTGCGGAGTATCCGCATTGGCCCGAACCTGCAAAGAACGGACTTCACCTGCCCAGGTCATCATTCGTGTGAAATTGCTGGTCAAGCGGGACTGG
>DUAA01000222.1:0-1878 GCA_012961055.1 Nitrospinaceae bacterium | reverse complement strand
TTGAGCTGAAGATCTCCCAACATGCATTTTTTTCTTTTAACATTGACTTCCAGAGAGTTGACTCCAGAAACGCAAGGCTTGCCCATCGCCCGCGCCACTACCGCCGCATGGGAAGTCATGCCTCCCTTGGCAGTCAAAATTCCCTGAGAAACATTCATCCCATGAATATCCTCGGGAGAAGTTTCCATGCGAACAAGAATGACCTTTTCTTTTTTATCAGCCAATTCCTGGGCACGCTCAGGCGTAAACACAATTTTTCCAACCGCTGCTCCCGGGGAGGCCCCTAAACCTTTCCCTATAAATTTTAATTTCATTTTGGGGTCAATCCTGGGATGAAAAATTTGATCCAACTGGTTTGCTGGAACCCGCATTAGAGCCTCCCGCTTACTGATCAACCCTTCAGCCACCATGTCGATCGCCACTTTGATCGCCGAAGCAGCGGTGCGTTTTCCAGACCGCGTCTGCAACAAAAATAATTTCTTATTTTCAATGGTGAACTCCAGGTCCTGCATGTCTTTGTAGTGATTTTCCAGCTTCTGATAAACCTTTATCAAGGACTTATATACTTCAGGCATATCTTTCCCCAACATTTGAATAGGGCTTGGGGTACGGATTCCCGCGACAACATCCTCTCCCTGGGCATTGATCATATATTCCCCATAAAACTTCTTCTCCCCGGTTGCAGGGTTCCGGGTGAATGCAACACCGGTTGCGGAAGTATCGCCCATATTTCCAAATACCATTGACTGAATGGTGACCGCCGTACCCCATTCGTGCGGAATACTATTCAATTTCCTGTAGGTTCTGGCCCGTTCGGTGTTCCAGGAATTGAACACCGCCTCAACCGTCATGCGTAGTTGTTTTAGAGGATCTTCCGTAAATTCATCCTGAGTAGAGCGGACCACCAGCGCCTTAAATTGTTTGATAAGCTCTTTCAGTTCCTGGATAGTAAATTCTGTATCAAATTCAATTTTTCGTTTTTGCTTTTTCTTATGCAAAATAGTTTCAAATCGATCTCCAGAAACCCCCAAAACCACATTGCCAAACATGGCAATGAACCGACGATACGAGTCAAGGGCGAACCATTCGTTCTTAGTACTCTTTGCCAAACCATGAACCGTTGCATCGTTCAGCCCTAGGTTCAACACCGTATCCATCATACCGGGCATAGAAACTCTTGCGCCCGATCTCACCGAAACAAGAAGAGGGTTTTCTACGCTACCAAATTGTTTTTTTTGAACCCGTTCAAGATATTTCAGGCGGGAAAGAATCTCATCCCACAATTTAGGGGGGAAGGTGTTTTTATGTTTGAAGAAGTAGACACAGGCTTCAGTACTTACTGTAAATCCGGGAGGAACTTGTATCCCCAGAGAGGCCATTTCGGCAAGGTTGGCGCCTTTCCCCCCTAGCAGGTTCTGCATATCGGCCCTGCCCTCGGTGTTTTCATCTCCGAAGGCAAAAGTAAATTTTCGAATCATAAATAACCTAGACTAACCAACTGAAAGTAGGGGCAATATAACCTAAAAAAAGAATGATGGTAGGTTATCTGAAGCACATTAAGTTTTCAACCTTTTTTCAAAATGATCCGGGAAAAATCAGCAAGCTCTGAAAAAAGTCCGGAAACCTGGTAGAGGAGGTGGAGACGGTTTGTCCTAAGCGAAACATCCTCCACCATAACCATAACCTTATCAAAAAAATCATCGACGGCTGGTTTAATTCCTACAATTTGTTCCAACGCCTGAGAAAATTCTTTATTCTCTATACGCTGGGACACAGGACCACGAATCGCCAAATAGGACTCAAACAACTTCTTTTCTGCAGGTTCATTCAACAATCCAGGGTCCACATCGCCTTCGGCCTCATCATTAAGAATGCTAA
>DUAA01000221.1 GCA_012961055.1 Nitrospinaceae bacterium | reverse complement strand
GGTTTAATAAACCGGTCTCGGGCTTCATTGAAAAAGTCATAGAAAAAATCAACCAATTTGGAAAATATGTTGTTTCAATAGACATTAATTCCGGTGTGGACTCAGATAGCGGCCAGTTGATGGGTCCGCATGTGAGATCCGATTTAACCCTTGCCCTCGCTTGCTGGAAACAGAGCCATTTTATCCATCCCTCAGCTGGTGTTATGAAGGAAACCCGGCTCATTGATATTGGCATCCCGGAAAAAGCCCTTGCAAAACAAAATATCTGTGTCCACCAATGTGAGGAAGAGGACATAAAATCCTACTTTAAGAAACGTGATCCAAATAGTCACAAAGGAAATTATGGTCATGTTCTCGTTCTAGCAGGCTCCAGAGGGAAGGGCGGTTCAGCCGGGCTAGCTGCTCTAGCTGTATTGAGATCCGGGGCTGGCTTATGCACCTTGGCTTTGCCAGACTCCTGCCAAAAAGCTTTTGAAGTACACCCGATGGAGGTGATGACCGTCCCGCTTCCCGAAACCACAAACGGCACATTAGCTTTGGGAGCCAAAGAACTAATCCTAGAACTTCTTAAAGACAAATCAGCGATGGCCATCGGGCCTGGAATTACCACCGACCCCGAAACCGTAGCTTTAATTGGTGAACTCCTGCCATTGATTCGGTGCCCACTGGTGATCGATGCAGATGCTCTGAATGCAATATCGAAGCATAAAAATTGGTTGAAAGAATTGAAAACTGAAGCGGTTCTCACCCCACACCCTAAAGAAATATCTCGCTTAATCGGCGTGTCAACACAAGAGATTCAAAGAAATCGTATTGCAACAACATCCAAATTCTGCACCGACCATTCTGTGACTCTAGTTTTAAAAGGCTCGCCAAGTTTGATTGGACTAACAAATGGAACCGTGGTCATCAATTCTACAGGAAATGCAGGAATGGCGACGGCTGGATCGGGAGACGTTCTAACGGGAATCATAGCTGGCCTCACGGCGCAGGGTTTATCTTCCCAAGAGGCCTCTATAGCTGGCACCTATATGCATGGTCTTGCGGGGGACCTCTTCACAGAAAATGCCAGCGAGACCACCCTGATAGCAGGAGACCTATTAAGATGCCTTCCTGAAAGCCTGAGGCGCATACTTCCATGAGAAAACTATCGAATAGCCCCGAAGAAACCTTGAAAATAGGAAAATCACTAGGAAGTTCTTTAGAAGCCGGTGACATTATTCTTTTATTCGGAGATCTTGGTGCAGGCAAAACTCGGTTCACTCAGGGACTCTGTTACGGTTTAGAACTGGACAAGGATTATTATATTCGCAGTCCCACTTTTACTCTTATCAATGAGTACTCGGGTAAATTCCCTATATACCACATTGATCTATATCGAATTGATAATCAGGAGGAAATCTATTCACTCGGCCTAGAGGAAATTTTATTTAATCGAGGAGTAACCATTATTGAATGGGCAGAAAAATTATGCTCATCCTCCAAGCAGAAAAATTTTATGTTTAATATTCAAGAAAGAATAGAAATACACATTAAAATTATCAGCGATTCCCAGCGAGAATTCACCTTTAAAACCTATCTTCCAGAAGCCCGGACTTTGCCTGATTTGACTTTACTTTAAAGGTACGGTATGTAATTATTTGCACTGTTGGTATGTCATTTGCATAAACCCTTAATGCATTATAAATTAAGCAACTAAATGATAAACACGATCAGAAGAGTATTGCTGTTGGTGGCCTTCTGTCTCATTGGGGTGGCAGGATTTTATTTATTTCAAAACCTCAACACCACCGTTGAATTAGGTGATATTAAGTTAAAAGTAATGAAAAAAGGTATCAATGTTGAAATTGAAAACTTCAAAGTGATCCACGAAGTTAAAGGCGTAAAAGAGTGGGAACTTAAAGCAGATTTGGCACAAATTAACAACCAGAAAAATTTAACCGAATTGAGGAATGTCCAAATGATTATTCATAAAGGATATAACAAAAAACACACCATTTACGCCGATTCGGGTACCTATAAAAAAACGACCAATGACGTAAACTTGGCAGGGAATGTGAAATTTATTGGTTCCTCAGAAATACTGCAGGAGCATTTGAGCATCACCTCTTCAAAATCCATTCAAAACAAATGAAATTGCGTAGAAATAAATGGGTGGGATTATATTTTTGCGTTGCTTGGCTATTAATGGCAATACCTACCAATGCGCAAGGCGAGAGTCCAGCCAAAGGAAAGTCCCAAAAAAATAAATCACCTATTGA
>DUAA01000220.1 GCA_012961055.1 Nitrospinaceae bacterium | reverse complement strand
GAAACTTTCTCCGCGGTTAGGAATCTCAAAGGTCCCACCCTGATGCACGTTATTACCCGTAAGGGGAAGGGGTATGGGCAGGCGGAAGAGAAAGCCGATGTTTGGCACGGTGCCAAGCCGTTTGATATTTCTACGGGAACTTTTCATAAGAAGAAAGCCAATCTGACATACACTAGTGCATTTGCCGATGCCCTGATTGAGTTGGCTACGGAGGATGAGAAAATCATTGCCCTGACAGCGGCGATGCCGGATGGAACAGGAATCAGTAAATTTGGAAAAGAATTTTCCGATCGAACTTTTGATGTTGGAATGGCTGAACAACACGGAGTTGCGTTTGCTGGTGCGCTCTCTATTGAAGGTTTTCGTCCGGTGGCAGCCATTTACTCCACTTTTTTACAAAGGGCATATGACCAGGTAGTTCACGATATTTGTTTGATGAACCTATCTGTGACGTTTGCCATGGACAGGGCTGGAATAGTTGGTGAAGACGGTGCGACGCATCAGGGTTTGTATGATATTGCGTTTCTTCGTACTTTACCGAATATGGTGGTCATGGCTCCAAAAGATGAAAATGAATTGCGACATATGTTAAAAACGGCAGTGTATCATAAGGGTCCGGCAGCGCTTCGTTACCCCCGAGGTTCTGGTTTGGGTGTACCTCTTGATCCCGAAATGAAGGAGCTTGAGATCGGCAAGGGAGAAGTAATTCAAGATGGAACGGATATCGCTATTTTTGCCTATGGGCATACGGTTGATTGGGCTCAGAAAGTAGCAGATAAGTTTGAAAAAGAAGGCGTCAGTGTTGCTGTTATCAATGCCCGATTTGCTAAACCGGTGGATAAAGAGTTGATTGTGAGATATGCCCTGAAAGCAAAGTGCCTAGTTACTACTGAAGAACACTCCCTTAAAGGCGGTTTTGGGTCGGCTATTCTTGAGGCTTTACAGGAAGAACAGATGGTGCATGTGCCGGTTAAATGTATTGGCCTTGAAGATATTGTTCTGGAACACGGTGCACCCGGTCCTCAGCGACAACATCTCAAGCTCGATCCTGATGGGATGTTTGAAACTATCGTGATATTTTATGGGGCTGTTGCCGAAATGTTAGCGTCTGGAAACGGGAAAACTGGCAAAACATATATGGTCAGTAACGGCAAAGGACCCTATTCTTCGAACGTTAAACAACCTCTCGATTCTCAAAATGGTAATAAAGAGAAAACTAAGGAGAAAGAACCTCTAAATGGCTAGAACCTCTCACGTCAAACGCTCTACGAGCGAAACTCAAATTGAAGTCAGTGTGAACCTGGATGGAACCGGGATTCAGGATATCAAAACCCCTGTCCCATTTTTGGATCATATGTTGTCGCAATTGGCTCGGCACGGTTATTTTGATCTGACCGTTAAGGCTCAGGGTGACACTCATATTGATTCTCACCACACAGTGGAAGATGTTGGTATTGCCCTTGGCCAGGCTTTTAAAGAAGCGTTAGGGGATAAGAAAGGCATTCGGCGCTTTGCTGAAGCGACCGTACCCCTGAATGAAGCTATGGCTCAATGTGTTATTGATATCAGTGGCCGGGCTTTCTTTGTGTTTAATTTAGAACTTCCTAAAGCTAAGCTTGGTGCGTTCGATGTCGAATTGGTTTCAGAGTTTTTTCAGGCCTTTTCTTCCAATAGTGGTATGACCTTGCACTTCAATTCTCCCTACTGGAATAATCTTCATCATATCATTGAAGCGTTATTTAAATCTTTTTCTCGTGCCTTAGACTCTGCCTGCACTTTGGATTCCCGAACCAAAGAAGTTCCTTCCACTAAAGGGACACTTTAGTTGATCGCTATTATTGACTACGGAATGGGAAATCTCCGTTCTGTGCAAAAAGGTTTTGAGGCTGTGGGAGCTGAGGCGATTGTTACCAGCGACTCCCGAAAAATCCTTTCGGCTAATTCTGTCGTGCTTCCCGGGGTTGGAGCCTTCAAAGAGTGTATGGTGAATCTGGAGAAGCTGGGTCTGATTGACACGGTTCACCAGTCGGTTAAAAGTGGTAAGCCCTTTCTGGGGATTTGCTTGGGACTGCAACTTTTGTTTAATCATGCTGAAGAATTTGGATATGTCGAGGGATTGGGCATACTTTCGGGTAAGGTTGTTGGATTCAAAGATACCCAACCTGAATCAAGCTCAGGTGAATCGTTGAAAATTCCGCATATGGGTTGGAACAGAGTGCGAGTGGCTCCAGGTAATCCGTTGTTTGATTCGGTAGCCGATGAATCCTATTTTTACTTTGTACATTCTTATTATATTGTTCCG
>DUAA01000219.1:1579-2344 GCA_012961055.1 Nitrospinaceae bacterium | reverse complement strand
TATAGTGAATTTTCTAATATTGTGATTTGCCTTTACGCCAATAACCGTGCCGGTAAAGAACTTGCCAGGGGGAATGATGAAACTGTCAGTGTTGAAGAGCAAAAACGATCCTGGCTGGCTATGTATACCTATAATTCGGTGGAAGGTGAATATTTTGACGATAACCCCAGTGGTTATCTTGGCATTTATTAAACAATTAATAACCAGGACTTAACTATGAAAAACATATTTCGAATAATAATTATCTCCACAGGCCTTTTATTGGGCCAAACGGCAGAACAGGTCAAACAAGCCAAGGAAGTGATTCAGCGGACTGGTATGTCCGAAAGCCAGGCAAAAGATGCAGCCAAGGCACGAGGCTACACTGACAAACAGATTGATACTGCCATCCAAAAGGAGAAAGCTTCAAAAACGGGATCCGGACAATCTGTTCCCGAATCTGCAGAAAAGATTGGGCTACCGGAACTTGGAAAATCCAATGAAGTTGTACAGGAACAACCCGTGTTGGAGACCATGGAACCTATAGTGGGTGAAGAATTACCTATTATGGATGAAGAATTACCTATTATGGGTGAAGATGACCTGGAAATTGTGGATGATTCTGGACTGGATATTGAATCAGAAGCACAACCTGCCCGAGGCGGATTGACCTATTTTGGCTATGATATTTTCGCACGGGACCCTGCTTTATTTCAGGCCACATCTGTTGGTGCTGTGGATCCGAATTATCTCATCGGTCCCGGTGACGAAATTATTGTTATGCTT
>DUAA01000219.1:0-1442 GCA_012961055.1 Nitrospinaceae bacterium | reverse complement strand
CAAGGCCGAACGCCCACTACCTTTCTGGATGTGAGCCTCGGCAATTTGCGCCCCTTGAGAATCCAGGTTTTGGGTGAAGTAGCCCAACCGGGTGCTTACACCGTAAGTCCTTCGGCTACACTCTTTTCGTCTCTATACTATTTTAATGGGCCTACGACTCGGGGTTCCCTCAGGGACATTCAGCTAATACGCGGTGGGAAGAAAATTGCATCAATTGATTTTTATGATTATTTGCTCACAGGAAAAAAACCGAAAGACCGGAAATTGCAGTTAGATGATGTTATTTTTATCCCACGTCGATTAAAAACTGTTACCATAGAAGGAGAAATTAATCGCAGCGGCATTTTCGAGCTAAAACCAAAAGAGAGCCTTACTGATCTTATTTCTATGGCCGGAGATTTGAAGATTACAGCCTACTTGGATCGAGCCCAGATCGACCGCATCGTACCATTCGATCAGCGAGCCGAATTGGGGATGGACCGCATGTATACTGATGTGAACCTGGAGCATGTCCTTAAATCTGAAGATGGATTTCCGCTTCAGGATGGTGATCGTATGCAGATTTTTTCTGTACTGGACCTTCGCCAGAATGTAGTGGACCTTCGCGGTGCAGTTACTCGCCCCGGGAGCTATGATTTGGGTGAGTCGCTCAAATTAAGTGAATTGATCAATAATGCAGACGGTGTTCTGGGTGATGTTTATCTGGAACGGGTGGACGTGGTGCGCATTAAACCGGACTTTACTGAAGAATTGATCAAGCTGGATCTTGGGCAAGCTTTAGAAGGAAACCCTGATAATGATATAGATCTCCAGGGACTGGACAGAGTGCGGGTCTATGGCATGACAGAAATGGTGCCAAGAACTTATGTTTCTATAACCGGGCATGTAAAACGCCCGGGTCGTTTCCTGGTTCAGGAAAATATGACACTTTATGATTTGATTTTCAAGGCTGGCGGCTTTGTAGATGAAGAATATAAAAAACTTACTTATCTGAAACGTGCTGAACTGGTTAGAGTCAGGGAAGACAGTGATGAGAAAGAAATTATTCCATTTAATCTTGGCCAAGTATTGGATAAGCAGGGAATGGCCAATACGGCCCTCCGGACTGATGACGCAGTTCGAGTCTATAGTGTTACGGAGATTGAAGGTGCAACCCGTTATGTTTCCATTAGTGGCCATGTAAAACGTCCGGGCCGTTATGAACTTTTTGAAGGAAATATGACCATCTACGACCTGATCTTCAAGGCCGGAGGCTTTGTGGATGAAGAATTCAAGAAACGTACTTATTTAAAACGTGCTGAACTGGTTAGAGTCAGGGAAGATAGTGATGAAAAAGAAATTATTCCCTTTAATCTGGGCCAAGTGTTGGATAAGCAGGGAATGGCCAATACGGCCCTCCGGACTGATGACGCAGTTCGAGTCTATAGTGTTACGGAGATTGA
>DUAA01000218.1 GCA_012961055.1 Nitrospinaceae bacterium | reverse complement strand
ATCATTGGGTGAATAAGTCATTAACGCCATAAAGCTAAATACAGTGAAGGCAAGCGCAACCACTCCAAAAAAATCTCGGATCAAATTATGTGCTTTTTTTTCTTCACTCATGGGTCACAATTCTCGGGTTGGTTTGAGTTATCAATCTATGAACGGTGTTCTGAACAATCGTGTCATGTTTCCAGTTCAGGTCATCGGGATCCGGATAATCGAGGTTATAATGCAAACCTCGGCTTTCTTTACGGGTCATGGCTCCCTGAATGATCAACTGTGCTGTGATAGCAATGTTTCTCAACTCCAGAGTGTTCTTGGTGATTTTAAAGTTCCAGTAATATTCCTGAATTTCTTCCAGCAGAAGTTCAATCCGGCGCTCAGCTCGCTTGAGACGTTTGGTGGAACGAACAATACCCACATAGTTCCACATCAACCGGCGAATTTCGTCCCAATTGTGCGAAACCACAACAGACTCGTCACTATCCACCGCGCTTCCAGGGTCCCAGTCTGGAATTTTATCCAGTTCTTTTTGAAAATTATTAGATTTTTTAAGCAGGCTCACCGCCTTTTCTACAGCACGGTGCGAGAGCACCAGCCCTTCCAAAAGAGAGTTGGAAGCTAGCCGATTGGCACCATGCAACCCGGAGAAGCTAACCTCGCCACTGGCAAAAAGCCTTTTGATATTCGTCTGTCCATTAGCATCCACCACCAATCCACCGCACATATAATGCGCCGCGGGCACTACAGGTAAAGGTTCGCGCGACATATCAAAACCATAATCCATACAGGTCTTGTAAATATTTGGGAATCGTTCGCGAATACGGTAACCCTCAAGATGCGTCGCATCCAGCAGAACGTAATCGTCTCCACTCTTTTTCATTTCGTAATCGATAGCCTGCGCCACCACATCACGCGGAGCCAGACAACCTAAGGAGTGATAGCTTTCCATGAACGTCTGACCATTTTGCAGACGTAGAATTCCCCCTTCGCCGCGTACCGTTTCTGAAATAAGAAACGATTTTGCTTTGGGGTGATAGAGGCAAGTGGGATGGAACTGGAAAAATTCCATATTAGCAATTTTAGCTCCGGCCCGATAAGCTACCGCAATCCCATCGCCTGTCGCCGTATCCGGATTGGAGGTATAAATATAAACCTTGCCCGCCCCACCCGTCGCCATGAGAATAACCCGGCCCACAAACGTCTCGACTTTTTGTGACCGGTGATCCAGAACATACAGTCCCAATGCCTCGTCCTGTTCACTACCTGGCTTAATACTCTCCTCAAGCCGGGATCGGGTGATGAGGTCGATCGCCATATGATGTTCAAAAATTTCTATTTTGTCTTGCGCATGAATAGCTTCAATGAGAGTACGTTCAATTTCCCAACCGGTCAGATCGTTGGCATGCAAAATGCGACGTTTGGAATGACCGCCTTCTTTTCCTAAATCGAACTCGCCTTGTCCACAACCACTGCGATCAAAATTGGCACCCAAGTGGATCAACTCACGAATTCTTGCAGGACCTTCGCGACAGGCAATACGCACAAAATCTTCATGGCAGAGTCCGCGTCCGGTTTCCATTGTGTCCTTGACATGCAATTCGAACGAATCGTCCTCAGCCATCACCGAAGCAATACCTCCTTGGGCATATTTGGTGGCTGACTCCTCCAAAACATCCTTGGTGATAATTCCAACAGAGCCGAACTCGCAAACTTTAAGCGCAAAAGTCAGTCCAGCCACACCAGAGCCAATAATAATAAAATCTTTTTCGATAGTCATTTGCGAATTATATCAAATTACTCCTTTAAAATCAATCTACTACCGACCATACGGCCGGGGCAAATTGTAGTGCTTTATCTTGCGAACAAAAGCCATCTCGGCTCGAGATGGCTTCTTCCATTAATTTAATGCCCCGGTGAGGTATAACACAAGCCATAAACCAATATCCATCTACCAAACAGGCATCTGTATGGGGAATTTTATCAACTTCTTGCTAATTAAGAAGAGACTAGAATTAAAAAAATTGTCGAGGCTTTGGAGCAGGATTCTGTCGTCAAAAATTATCAAAACACTTTAATGAAAAACCCTTACTCCCCACCCTAGATGCAGGGAGCAGGGGAATTCTATATACAAGAGAAACCGATTATCTGATATTGCCAGAAGAATCTATTGTATAAGTAGTAGAATCCGAATTTAAGGTATGAGTGGCTGTTGCTACAAAAGACGCTTCCGTAGAAATAGTTATAGCGATATTAATATCCGATGATTGCCTATAGCTATACGGGGCCTCCTTTATAGTAGAAAGTACGCAATTATCGGTCCCAGCGTTATTCGCCCAGTAAGCTTTGCAGGTCTGGAACACAGTCTGTAAAT
>DUAA01000217.1 GCA_012961055.1 Nitrospinaceae bacterium | reverse complement strand
TTTATAAGGGATTATTGCACCCAAAAAGCAGAAAATAAGCTAAAAAGTGTTAAATATGCCTAAAAAGAAGGGTAATGACCACTATGTTTAGAAAAAAAAGAGTCTGACATGGAAATATTCGAAAAATTATTTTTTAAAAATTTCAGTGAAGTTTTTGAGGGTGATAATTGATGAATACTTTCACAGTCTCTGTCGCACCGCTAGGAACAGGAAGACCTACTCCAGCTAGTATTGCATTTGTGTCTTCACGTAACTTGCCAAGAAACGATTCATCTTCCCATACAGAAGTAAGAAGCTTTGTATAACCTTTTCTAAATTCATTTTCATTCATAAGTCACCATTCTGACATTACTGTTGTTAATAAAAATATACGCCGGATAAATAATTAATTTCCCTAGCACAATTAGACCTTAGTCTGCATTTATGAAACTACAACCCAAATGGTTTATTTTTTAATAAAAACAATATGTTATATTCTATAGACCTGTTAAAAACAAAGAGATAACAATGATCTATGATATAAATCTAATAAGTTGGTTTCAGGTTAAAAGTCAATAAATACCGGCGCCTATTACCTAGCAGACGTTAAATTGACGTGTTTGCCAGCTCATCTAATGTGTCAAATATCAATTGGTTGAATACGCGCTCCATTTGATGATAATCCGTGATTCCTGCGCAGGCTATCTAGCGCGGCCAAATTTGCTTGGCGGTGTATCAGTCTCGCTCGCTCTGCATTAAGGATTGATTTTTTCTTGACTAGACTAGACGAGCCATGCGCTCGCTTCAATAAAGATTTTGGGACGCCATGTCACAAAAATTGATTCACCTCTCGGCGAATCAATAGGCTCCAGACGCCCTGTGTACGCCTCGACCATGCCCAAAAACCGCATAGTCAAAGCTCCCACAAATGGCTTGACGGCTAGTTGGGATAAAATTTTAGCCTCCCTCGCGCTATCGAGATCAGTGCCTATTGCGATAATACCGGCATATTGTATGCTGCTGAATACGGGCCACAGAAAGGCTAAAGTGGGAAGCATTTTCTCTTTGTGTAGGCATGTATCATTCTAACTTATTTAGTGAGTGCCCTGTTTCATTAGGGCAGAACAATATTTCAATTTAACTTGAATTTGTGGTCTGGAATTCCTATTGTTAGCTATACAAATGCAGACATGCGCTACTTGAACACTCAGTACTATGCAAATTCGACATAAAATATTTGGTGTTGCCTTATTAGTTTTTACCCTTATGGGATTGTCTATTCTCTTTTCGACCCAAAAGCTTTACCAGGTCAATAGGGGAGTTACCGCTCTGGCGGAGGTGTTTATCCCGCTTTCCAAAGAAATTGCTGAAATCGATTTGCAAATAGCTCAGCAGAAACTGCATGTCGAAAGACTGGAGAAGTATCTCACTGTTACCAAGCTTAACGACGAGGAACTCCATAAGCTGGCCGGCGAAATCCCCCCCGAGCATTTGCAAACTGGACCGGAAAGCTTGGCTGAAAAGCAGACGCGGCTGGAAGCTGAAAATATCGAACTCAAGAGGCTAATCGTCCGGGAAGAGGAGGATTTCGGCGTTCGAGAGCTTAATGTCGATGCGGCGATCAAGAACGCCGAAAATATTGTCGAAAAAGCTGTGGATAGAACTGTGACCATCGAGAAGGTAAAAGCACTTCTAAAGTTGTTGGTGCATCTTCAGTCCATTAACCAGCAGCATTCCAGTCTGCATGCTCAGAAAACCCTTCTGATCAGGGCTTTAAAGCAGCAAAGCCCCACCCTTTTCGAACTGAAAAAGCTGATCGAAGAAGAGGAAGATAAGTTGGCCGAAAGCATGGCCGTGGCTTGGGAGGAAATTTCCTATTTCACCGAGATCGCTGCAAAAAAGGCGGCGGAGCACGAGCGCCAAGCGCTGACGGTCAACATTGTTCTCGCGGCCGTTTCGGGCGTTCTTGCACTCTTGCTCTCGAGCCTTGTCATCCAACGCATACTTCAGCCACTACGGCTGTTGATGGACTGCACCAGAAAAATAGAGTCCGGAGATCTGTCAGGCGAGATCGAGATTAAAACGCGTGATGAGATCAGCGACCTGAGCCACAGTTTCAACAACATGGTCTATGAATTGCGAAAAACTGAGGAGATCAAGGGAAAATTCGGCCAATATGTCGATCCACGCGTGGTGTCCAGATTGATTAGTGACCCGGATTTAAATCTGGCCGATGGCGAAAAAAAGGTCGTGTCGGTCTTTTTTGCCGATTTTGCCAATTTCACTGGAATTTCTGAACGTTTCACACCAAGCGGGCTGGTCAAGCTCATCAATCGGTATTTTTCCCTGATGTCTAGGCCTGTGACGGAGCATCAGGGTCTTATCGAT
>DUAA01000216.1 GCA_012961055.1 Nitrospinaceae bacterium | reverse complement strand
GCGATCAGCGCTGCTACATCCGGTTTGATGATACCGGAATAAAGGACAGGTTCCGGACTGATCACAATTTCTGCCACGGAAAATCCTGTTTGAATTGTAATGGGAAAATCTGCTCGACGGCTGGTCCATAATCCCGAAAGTGTTGCTGCGGACGCCAACAAATTTCCTGCTGAAACAACCTTTTGTCCCGCAGAGCCGGCTAATACAATCCGAACCGGCCGGTCTAAATCTGAAGTGAAATTGGTTTCCAACACCAATCCGTTCATTCTTTCTTGCTGGCTGGCCTGCTCTTGAATATGCTTATAACTGGTCTGGAAACTGGGGCGTTCTGTTTCCTGCAGGATGCCCGATTCCATCTTCATGCTGTCCATGTAACCCATCATTTCCTTGCGGCCAAAGTCGTTGCGTACAACATAATAAGCGGTACACAATTCCCAAATATCGATAAGGGAGAACCCATCATGTTTCATGGCTTTTTCAATAACATTAGGCAAATCCTTATCGAAAGCTGTTGCCCGTGCGATAAATCCTCCACCATTTACTTGCGCTGTTCCCGCAATATCCATGGGTGCATCCGTACTACCTAAGGTAGTTGTTGCGGTGATGCTGTCCAAAGGTGTAGTGACGGAATGCTGCCCGCCGGTCATACCAAAATTGAAATTGTTAAACACCAAAACAGTAATATCAGTGTTTAGCCGTGCTGCATTCAGCAAATGATGCCC
Organism: Nitrospinaceae bacterium; assembly: GCA_012961055.1. Taxonomy (GTDB): domain Bacteria; phylum Nitrospinota; class Nitrospinia; order Nitrospinales; family VA-1; genus LS-NOB. The sequence continues at coordinate 1,678 of DUAA01000216.1, read as the reverse complement.
ACCAATACCACAACCTCCATCACCAATCATGACAATAACATTTAATTTTGGATTTTGCATTTTTATTCCAGAGGCGTAAGTAATTGCACGGCCATGCAAGCCATGAAATGCATGGGTCACGAAATATTTGTCTGAAAGCCCAACACAGCCAATATCAGTAACGATGACAACTTCACTGGGATCCAGATTTTGTTGTTTTAAACTATCGCTCAAGGCACCTAGTATTTTCCCGTGACTGCATCCCGGGCAAAACTCATAAGGCAAATTTTCTTCTGCGATATAAGTATCAAGTTGTTTATCAGCCATGGTAGGCATCCATAATTTCTTCTGGTGTAATCAAAATTGTATCTACCCGGTTTACACCAATCACATCAACGTCTCTATCGACAAATCGTTCAATTTCTTTTCGGTATTGTCCATGGTTCATTTCAGGTATAATTATTCGTTTTACACCTTTTAGGTTTTCTCGAATTTTCTTTTCAGGGCTTGGCCAAAGAGAATAAACAGTTAAGGATGAAACTTTTTCACCTTGGTGACGAAGGCGGTTAATTGCTTCTTCCATGGATCGAACGGTAATGCCATAACCCAGGATCAGAGATTCAGCTCCTTCATCTTTGTCCAATTTTATCAATGATAATTCATCAACACGGGTTTCAATTTTTTGGCGGAGCCGCTCATTTAACTCCGCAATAATTGTTGGATCTTTAGTAATGTGCCCTACCTCATTATGGCTCGAACCAGTATAATGATGTATTTGTCCATTTACTTGATATGGGTCCAATGGTTCACCAATTGTTTCTTCAGGAACTTCAGGCCAATCTGGACTATTCTCAATGTCTTCAACAGCGACGGATTCAGTTGTCATCACAGTATCTTTATCCGTAGCGACGAATACGGGGGTCCTAAACCTTTTGGCAAGTTTAAAGGCTCTTTTTGTTAAGTGGTAGCATTCAGAAATATTCGTGGGAGATAAAACTATCATTGGATAACCACCCGAAGTACACCACCGCATAAACTGTATATCGCCTTGGGCGGAAGCTGTAGCAGCTCCCGTGGATGGTCCGAGGCGCTGTGAAATTGCAATCACCAAAGGAACCTCCATCATGATTGCCAGCCCTAAATTCTCTGAATAGAGAGACAACCCAGGACCACTAGTCGCTGTAAAAACTGTTGCACCTGTCATGGCAGCGCCAATACAATGGCCTAAGGAGGATATTTCATCTTCGCCTTGGAATCCAATCCCGCCAACTTTCGGAAGTTCCCTAAGCATATGGGTTAAAATACCGGAAGCAGGTGTGATTGGATAGCCTGCATAATAATCACAACCTGCATCCAAAGCACCTCTTGCGATCGCGGCAGCACCATCAACCATTTCTCTTTTTTGAAGATTCATTTTTAAATATTGTTTTAATTGAGCCCGAAAATTACAGTACCAAATTTCATTGATGAACTTAAATTGTTCCAATGATTGAAGATATTTAACTTCACAAAATGGATTCTTATCAAAATATTGAAATTTTAGACTCAACTCTCAGAGAAGGTGAACAAACGCCGGGTGTTTCCTTTACATTAGACCAAAAAATAGCGTTGGCAAAATGCCTTGATGCATTCGGTGTGGATTTCATCGAACTAGGTCATCCAGCCGTATCTCCTGATGTATATGAAGCGGTTGAAGCCC
>DUAA01000215.1:13364-14354 GCA_012961055.1 Nitrospinaceae bacterium | reverse complement strand
TTTAACGAAAGAGCGGGGTTTATGAAGGCAAAATCCATCTATATTTTTTCTATTTTGTTACTCTTCTTGGTTTTTTCTCCTGTCAATGTATTTGCCCAAATTTTTGGTCCAAGTGAGAAGGTGTTGGACCAAATATACGAAGGACTAAAAAGAAACCATACTCGTTTAGAGAAATTAAAAAATACTCATATTAAGAATTTACGGAATCAGCAAGAAGAGCTATTGCGTAAACTTGAAGAACTTAAATATGAAATTGAGGGGATCAAACAAACGGTTCCCCAACTTCAGGGAGCCATAGAACAAGGTACATCTAACACTCTTGATCATATTGAAAAAACTAATATGACAATAAGTGATGTGGGAGCGGAAGTTAAAAAACATGTACTAGATGGCATCGAACAGCAAAACCTAAAACTTGAAAATTTCAGTACCGAGCAGAAAAATATGAAGGAGGCCCTGACTCAGGACATAGAAAAATTTGAACAATCTAGCAGAGTCAACTTTCAAAAGTTTTTGATAGGCAACAACAAGACATTAAACAAAGTTATTCAGCAGTTGGAAGTTCAGGACGCTGCCACTAAAAAAGCTTTTGGTGATACCATTGCCCTTTTTAAAACAGAAGTCATTCCCACTATGGCTCAGGAAAATGAGAAGAACCGGCAGTTGGTTCGAGAGTATTTGGGAAGTTCTAACGAGAATACTCAAAACAACCTAGAAGCCTTCTTCGCCAAAAACAAAGAGGTAAACGATGGGTTAAGGGAGATTCTTAAAAAAAGTCTAAAGCAAGGGGTGGACACTAGATCTTTGTTGGACTCTATCAAGAAAGGTCAGGATGTGGCACAGGCCAGTTTGGTGGGAGCGAATCAGGTTATTACTGGTAATCGTTCTGCCCTCGTAGCACTCCAAAAGTCTGTGGGACTCATCATCCAAAATATGTTGGTTGCTGATAAGAAAAATAATAAGCTGGCCACAAGCCTGCAAACTCTTACG
>DUAA01000215.1:12637-13277 GCA_012961055.1 Nitrospinaceae bacterium | reverse complement strand
TCTGTGGGACTCATCAACCAAAATATGTTGGTTGCTGATAAGAAAAATAATAAGCTGGCCACAAGCCTGCAAACTCTTACGAAGGGTCAGGGTGTGACACAGGCCAGTTTGGTGGGAGCGAAACAGGATATTACTGGTAATCGTTCTACCCTCGTAGCACTCCAAAAGTCTGTGGGACTCATCAACCAAAATATGTTGGTTGCTGACAAGAAAAATAATAAGCTGGCCACAAGCCTGCAAACTCTGCACTCTCAATACACGGATTCTAATGAAGTGCTTGCCAGTCTTGGTGCAGGTCTGGAACATGCGGGCGAGTCCAACAAAGTAGCGGTTGAAAAGCTTGATAAGCTTATAGATCTTTACCGCGAGTTTGCTATCCATTCCTCAGAGTTGGAAAGTTCTTTAGTTAGGCAGTTGAAAGAATCGGTGCAGGTTGACGATGCCCGTAATTCGAAGGTAGATCTGGCAAATGAAAAACTCTCCCGCCTGATTGGAATTCTAAAAGTGATCGCCAAAGGACAGGAACAACTGGGACCTATACCAACCTTTCTGGGCAATATGCAAAAAGAGCAGGCGGCTTTGCAAAAGACACAGACTGGGATAAAGAAAAACCAGGAAGAAATCAAGAAAGCACTTGCTG
>DUAA01000215.1:5435-12506 GCA_012961055.1 Nitrospinaceae bacterium | reverse complement strand
ATTAGTTTTGCTTTCAAGTTTGACCATTTTCTGAATCCCTCTTGTCTACCCCGCTATGGCTAAAATCACGACTATTTTTGTTTGTCAGAAATGTGGACACCAGACCCCTAAGTGGATGGGGAAGTGTTCCGAATGTCTAGCTTGGAACAGTTTTGTGGAAGAGGCTTTACGCCAGTCATCGAATTTACGTAATTCGAAACGAAGCTTAGTCCCCTCAAAAACGATTCCAATTACAGCAGTTCAGTCCATTGTAGAGAACCGTCTAACGACTGGAATCGAAGAGTTTGACCGAGTTTTGGGCGGGGGTATGCTTGAGGGTTCGCTAATCCTGATTGGAGGAGAACCGGGCATTGGAAAGTCAACCATCACTTTGCAATGTATGGGTCATTTGGCTCGGCGTGGAAATAAAGTTCTGTATGTTTCTGGGGAGGAGTCGGCCCCCCAAATAAAACTCCGCGCGGAGCGCCTCAATGCATTGTCGGAAAACTTACTGGTCTGTTCCGAAATTTGTGTGGAGGAGATTCTTAAGTTAGTAGATAAAATAAAACCAGATGTTTTGGTTTTAGATTCGGTGCAAACTTTTTACACTTCTGATTTGCAGTCTGCTCCAGGAAGCATTGGCCAAGTTAGGGAAGTGGCTTTCAAAGTTTTCCAGGCGATTAAGTATCGAAATATTCCAACTCTTTTGATCGGTCACATTAATAAAGATGGCGCGATAGCAGGTCCAAAATCATTAGAGCACATTGTGGATACGGTCGTCTATTTTGAAGGGGAGCGAGGCCATACATATAGAGCTCTAAGAGCAACTAAAAACCGGTTTGGACCCACTCCGGAAATTGGGGTTTTTCAAATGATGCCAGAGGGCTTGGTGCCAGTAAAAAATCCTTCTGAATGGTTTTTGTCTGAGAGGCCAGAGGACTCATCGGGTTCAACTATCTCAGCCACTCTGGAGGGCAGTCGTACTATGCTGGTCGAAGTTCAAGCTCTTGTCAGTACGTCTTCCTCCATTGGAATGCCGAGAAGAATGTCCACGGGTTTTGACCATAATCGGATGTCTCTATTGATAGCTATAATGGAAAAACGGTTGGAACTCAATTTGCGAGGTGAAGATATTTTCGTGAATCTTGCAGGAGGAATAAAGATTACCGAACCGGCTCTGGACTTAGCTGTAGCGGCAGCTATAGCCAGTAGCTTTCGTGACAAGGTGATTGACCCGTTAACGGTTTTGATCGGGGAGGTGGGTTTGACAGGGGAAGTGCGCTCGGTCGTGCAGTTGGATGCGCGGATTATCGAAGCAAGAAGACTTGGTTTCAAACGTTGTGTTATTCCCCATTCTGCGAAACAAACGAAGAATTTGCCCGATGAAGGTATTGAGTTGTGCTTTGTGAAAAATCTTTCGAATGTTTTTGAACAGTTGTTTTAATCTTACAATCGGGTGAAATTTCCTATGGCTTGCCCGGTTTTTTTTAACACCATAGATGTGCATCTAGCCTGCTTTTAGCGAGCTAATTAATTAGCTACTTATGAACGTCTGCGTGATCATACCTGCTGGAGGTCAGGGGACCCGAATGGGAGGAACTGTTCCCAAACAGTTCCAGTCATTGAGAGGGAAACCCATTTTGTATTACACCTTGAGAACGTTTCAAGAGTCTGGCCTCATTAGTTCGTTGGTTCTGGTTGTTCCTGAAAAGGAACTGGACAATGCCCGCTCCGATTGGCTAGACCACCCCAAGATAGTTAAACAAGTTATAGCAGGGGGTCAAACAAGGCAAGATTCTGTTTTAAACGGGTACCAAGCTCTTTCTGCCGATACAGATATTGTTTTGGTGCATGATGGTGTGCGTCCTTTTTTATCGAAAGAAATGATTCGAGAAACAATTAATGTTGCGGGTAAATACGGTGCAGCAATCACGGCTATCCCTGTACATGACACGCTTAAGCGGGTAGACGATAGGGGAATAGTTCAGTGTACTGTGGAGCGGGATGGTTTATGGCGTGTTCAAACGCCACAGGCGTTTTGCTATGACCTGCTCGGAGAGGCCTTTTTAAAAGCTAAGGCGGATGCATTTTATGGCACAGATGAAGCAGCTTTGATTGAATATCTAGGTCAGGAAGTCCGGGTCGTGGATGGGTCCGAATGGAACCTGAAAATTACTCGTCCAAAAGATCTGGTTTTAGGTGCAAGCATTGTGGAAAAATTATTTCCGGAAGTTTAACAATTTATCCACATTGAAAAAATAACCTACGTCTTCAAAGTTCTCTCGCCATCCAATACGTATTCCAATCCGGAGAATGTAATTCAACCTTTTTCTTTAGGAGATAAATAATGTTGCAACTTGGAACCGATGCTCCCGATTTTTCTGTGAATGATCATAATGGAAACACTATAAATTTGAAGGATTACAGGGGGAAAAAAGTAGTGATTTGGTTTTATCCCAAGGCCGATACCCCGGGTTGCACTATTGAGGGCCAAGGATTTCGAGATGATATTAAAAGTTTTGAGGATAAGAATATCCAGATATTTGGGGTGAGTCTGGATAATGAAGCAGATAATAAAGCCTTTGCTGAAAAATTCTCTTTTCCATATCCATTGCTATGCGATGTAAACCGGGAAATTGCTCTGGGGTATCAAGCTGTAGAAAGTGCTGATGCTCAATATGCGGCTCGCATCACCTACGTGATAGGAGAAGATGGAAAAATTCTTGATAGTATCGCAAGCGTGGATACCAAAACCCACTCCAAAGATTTATGCTCCCGCCTGTAAGCTCCTTAATTAAGTGAGGAGTTTAGGCAATAGCTCGAATGCGATAACTTTTGATGCTAGGAAAAGCTGTTGCATGTTGTACCCCTGCGAGGCATGAAAGGTTAGGAAGGGGTATCACAAGCCTCACGCCTGGTGGTTGTTGACCTGCCTGCGTAAGGGCGCTATGATTCTTTTTTCAAGAATATTGGGAATGGAGCAACGTATGGGGTACAAAGAAGTATTAATGCCTGAGCCTTTGGATGATGGCAAGCGAAAGAGAAAAAAAGAAATTTTAAGTACTCAAATCTCTCCGGTTAACTTTGAAAAGATAAATGATGTGGCCGATCTGGTGGAATCGTTTCAATCTACTTCCATTCAAGCCAGAAACCTTGGGCAATGCGCTAAAATATTTGGGAAAATGCTCCAGGACGAGGAAAAACCGACAATCATCCTTGGCCTTGCGGGACCTCTTATCGCGGCTGGACTGAGGAAAGTCATCCGCGACATGATACATTACAATATGGTGGATGTGATTGTTTCCACCGGGGCAATTTTATATCAGGACTATTACAATGCTTTGGGTGGCGGTCATTATTATGGTAGTGCTGATGCGGATGATACCAAACTTAGAGAACTCTTCATCAACCGAATTTATGACACCTATGTCGATGAGGAATTGTTTGCCGAAGACGATACCTTAGTGGGAAAATTCGCGGATACTTTAGAACCCGGAAACTATTCCAGCAGAGATTTTATCCGAAGGCTTTCCGAGACTATTGATGATGAAGAGTCCATTCTTGTGACGGCCAGAAAAAATGATATTCCAATTTTTTGTCCAGCCATCAACGATTCTAGTCTGGGTATAGGATTAACGGAGCATTATTATTTGGCCCGGAAAGAAGGGCGCACTCCCATTACCATTGATTCTATACGTGACAATTATGAACTGACCCAGATTGTGGTGAAATCTACGCGCACGGCGGCTTTTTATGTAGCAGGAGGAGTGCCCAAAAATTATATCAACGACTCAGTGGTCATGTCCTATATTTTTGGGAAAGATACTGGTGGCCATAAATATGCTTTACAGGTAACCACCGATTCGCCTCATTGGGGAGGCTTGAGCGGGAGTACTTTGGCTGAGGCGCAGTCGTGGGGCAAAATCAATAAAGAAGCAACGCACAGCATGGCATTTATTGAGCCTAGTGTCTCCCTTCCTTTGATTTATGGCTATGCTTTTCAAAAAGGACTCTATAAGGGGCGCCCTCGAATGGCTTTTCAATGGGAGGGCGATACCTTAAAAAAAATCGTCCGCCACCACGACTAGACGTGGGGACAATGTGTAATAACTATTTTTGGTTAGCAAAATCTATCTCGGTTTATTGTGCTTTTGCTAGTTGCCTCCCTTGCTAAGGGGTAAGGTCAAGATATACCCGAGCCCGGTCGATTTGAGGGGCCGTCTCCAGTTTTATTTTTACGTCTGCGACCAGTGTGCGGGAGGATTCCATACTTTGACTCGGGTCAATCTTTATAAAAACATCTACGATGTTTTTCCCCTTGATATGATGCACCCGAATTTCAGGTTGTGAAATATTATTATCTAGTTCTGAAATTAACGGGATTGCAATATCGATCAGCTCTTTTCTTGTGACGGGATAAATTCCTTCGACATCTGCATCGTATTCGCCATCGACATGAACCAGTACGTCATGAATATTAACAATAGCGTTGATGAGATTACGGCGTGTGGTTTCGGCAATCCGGTGCCCTTCAGTGACCGTTATTTCAGGATCGACGAGGATGTGTACATCGATGAGAAACTCTCCCCCAATAACGCGGGTTCGCAAATCATGAAAATGCAGAACCTCGGGGATATTTTTTAAAACAGAATGTATTTTTTGAGTGTGTTCATCGCTCAGTGCGGTGTCCATCAAATCCCGTACACCTTTATGGGTTATGTCGAAGCCTACTTTCATAATCATACATCCAACCACGACACCTGCCAGAGGGTCCATGATATGAAAGCCCTGCGAGGCTCCGATGATTCCGACCAATGCAGCTATAGATGAAATAGCGTCGGTCCTATGGTGCCAGGCATTAGCGATTAATGAAGGGCTTTGTGTTGTTTCTCCCACCCGTCGCGTATAATGATACAGTCCTTCATTAATGAGGATAGAAAGCATAGCTGCACTTGCAGCAAGTATACCGGGGGTTTGCCGGGGGGCTCCCGCGACGGCTCCCCATGTTTCATGGATAACCCCAATACCGGTGGTGATGATTAAAAGACCAATGAGGGTGGTACCAATTGTTTCTGCTCGGCCATGTCCGTAGGGATGGTTTTTATCTTGAGGTATTTTCCCGATGCGATGGGTGAATAGAACAATGATGTCTGTGACCAGATCAGAAAGAGAGTGGATGGCATCTGCTACCAGTGCAACGCTATTTCCCAGTATCCCACCAGCAAATTTGAAGAGGGAAAGAAGAATATTGGCAACCATGCCAACGACAATGGCTCGGATTCCTGTGGTCATAATTTTGACAAGGGTCTGTTAAGTCGAGTAAACATTTTTGCCAATGAAAGTTGTTGCCAGTAGGCCCTTACGCCTAGTGATTTTTCATCAGGCTCTTAATGATTTTAACATTCGCCGCTGGAAAGGGATACGTGTCTAATTCTGCAATCTTTACCCATTCGAAGTCCTCACATTGAGTGGGCGATACTTTTCCCGATTGGATTTTGCACATGAAAACGTGCAGAGTGACGTGGAATCGAGTATAGCTGTGTTTCACGGTCATAAGTTTTTCATCTATTTTGATAGCTATGCCCAACTCTTCTTTGATTTCACGCTGTAGGCATTGTTCGGGAGATTCTTCTGATTCTAGTTTACCACCTGGAAACTCCCATAGTCCGCCCATCAATCCGCCTAGTTTTCTTTTCTGAATATAAACTTTATTGCGTAGGATGATGACTCCTGCGCTGACAATAATTTTTGTAGAAGGGGTCGATTGTTTGCGGGGTGGGTAAAGATTTTGTTGTCCGGACTTTTGTGCTTTACAATTATGCTTCAGTGGGCAGAGCAGACAAAGAGGGTTTTTGGGTAGACACACCGTTGCACCCAGTTCCATGAAAGCCTGGTTAAAATTGCCAGTTCCTATTTCGGGGAGAAGGTTTTCCATGGTCTGCCACAATATATTTTCTGATTGCTGGGTGCTTCCGTTCTCTTTGAGCAAAAATAACCGCGATAAAACTCTTTTGACGTTGCCATCTAACACGGGAACTTTTTGGCCAAAAGCGATACTCAAAACTGCTCCAGCGGTGTAACGACCGACCCCAGGTAATTTCATGATTTCATCCATTGATTGCGGGACCTTGCCAGAGTGGTTCTGTAAAATTAATTGTGCAGCTTTTCTCAAGTTGCGGGCCCGGGAATAATAGCCTAGTCCTTCCCAGTGTTTCAAAACTATTGACTCCCGGGCCTGTGCCAGTTTTCGTAAGGTGGGGAAAGATTTAATCCATCGCTCAAAATACGGGATGACCGTTTTGACCTGAGTTTGTTGCAACATAAACTCTGAAACCAGAATGCGATAGGGATCCAAATTGTTTCGCCAAGGCATTTCTCTCTTTTCTTCTTCATACCAGTTCAGCAACAGTTTTTGCAGGATTTTGGAAGAAATGCGTGTTTTCATGGGGAATTCTTGAAGAGGTGGGACTTGTTGACAGTTTTATTGGTCATACCGATTGATTCAGGTCAAGACCGTTACACACCGATAGTGTTTTTGCTCCAGATGACTTTGTGAAGTTGGGTTTGTAAACGTACCGGTAACTGATCTTCCAGAATCCATTTTGAGAGATCCTTAAGCTTGAGTTTGTCATAAACGGGGGAAAATAAAATTTGTGCTGAGGAGGGCAATTTTAATTTTTGCATCAGGTCACGGCTCCACTCATAGTCCGATCGATCAAGCAAGACGAACTTGATTTCATCATGTGGCGAAAGTAACTTCAGGTTTTCAAGATGATTCTTTAGTTCCTCGCCGCTACCGGGACACTTGATGTCGAGAATTTTGATAATCTTTTCTGGAACTCGATCGATTGATAACGAGCCTCCCGTTTCTAGCATAACCTGATACCCCTTTTCTAAAAGGGAGTTCATTAGCGGATAGACATCTTCCTGCATCAGAGGCTCACCTCCGGTAATTTCGACTAATGGCACCTTGAAAGTTTCTACCTTTTTCAGAATTTCTTCCAAAGTGAAGTTTTTACCTGCATAGAAAGCATGAGCCGTATCACACCAAGTGCAACGCAGGTTGCACCCTGTTAAACGAATAAAAATGCA
>DUAA01000215.1:297-5366 GCA_012961055.1 Nitrospinaceae bacterium | reverse complement strand
AAAACAAGAAAGATTAAACCAAGCTCTACAAAAGTTATTATAAAGCGGGATCAGGGAAAGAAAAAATATTTTAAACTTATATTTTTATAAATTTGTTTGTTGTTAAGGCAGTAATAATAGTAGCGCCTTTTCCAAGGCAGCTTTTTGTGGTGGTAGTGCCGTTATGCCACTCAATGACCCTTTTGAATATGGATCGCCTTATGTCGGAGCTTTCATATTCACTTCTATCAACTAATTGTTCCAAAGGTTAAAATTTTTTTATGGGATTGATTGTAATGTTCCCTTAGAATTGGGGTCTTATTTTACTACAGAAAATATGAAAGGATGGTTCAGAGTGAAGCCTATCGTTACTGTGACCAACATGTTTCCCGAGAAAGCTCTGAAAAAATTGAGCCCCTATTGCGACTTGCGGACCAATCAGACGGAAAATCCTCCAAACGCTGATGACCTCAAAAAGTATGTGGCTGAAAGTACGGCGATCATCACATACTTATCTGACAAGATCGACGCAGACATTATTGATTGTGGAGATAATTTAAAGCTCATTGCCAATTATGGGGCCGGATTCAACAATATTGATGTGCAACATGCCGTGAAAAGGGACATTTGGGTTACGAATACCCCTGGAGTCCTGCATGAAACCACTGCAGATTTAACTTGGGCGATGATTTTGGGAGCCGCTCGTAAAATAGTTCCCGGGGACCGTTTTACCCGGGAAAATCGATTCAAAGGTTGGCAGGCAAAGATGTTTCTGGGAGGAGATGTTTATGGAAAAACACTGGGTATTATTGGTTGCGGTGAAATCGGTTCGGCGGTCGCCCGTAGAGCTTCGGGGTTCAATATGCGTATTCTTTATAACAACAGAAATCGAATGCCAATTGAAAAAGAACAGGATTTGGACGCGATCTACACCTCGCTGGAAGATTTACTGAGGCAATCCGACTTCATTACAGTTCATGCCCCCTTAACAGACCAGACCCAATATTTGATCGGCAAGAAACAGTTTTTGCTGATGAAGCCCACTGCCTATTTTATCCATACTGCTCGGGGTAAGGTGGTGGATGATAACGCTCTGGTGGAAGCGTTGCAAAAAGAAAAAATCGCAGGCGCGGCGTTGGATGTGTATGAAAATGAACCTGCACTCACCGAAGGCATGACAGAGCTAGAAAACCTGTTGCTGCTCCCTCATATTGGTAGCGCAAGTTTTGAGACCAGAGATGAAATGGCTGAACTTGTTGCGGATAACGTGTTGGATTCCCTGGAAGGAACCTCCCCACGTAGCCTAGTGCCATCATGGAAAAAATAGTTATATATTGAAACGAAAGTGCATGATGTCTCCATCTTGGACAATGTAATCTTTTCCTTCGATGCGCAATTTTCCGGCGTCTTTAATTGCTGCTTCGGATTTATGTTCAATCAAGTCTTCCAAGTTATAGACTTCTGCGCGAATAAAACCTTTCTCGAAATCGGTATGAATCACTCCTGCAGCGACCGGCGCTTTTGCATTTTTTGGGATGGTCCAGGCCCGGGTTTCTTTTATTCCGGCGGTGAAATACGTGGCGAGATCGAGCAGCCCATATCCCGCCGAGATCATGCGATCGAGTCCGGTTTCGGTTAATTCCAGTTCTTCCATAAAAGCTTTTTGTTCTTCCGGATCTTCAATTTCCATAATCTCGCCTTCCAGTTTTCCAGCCAGCGCCACAACGGATGAGCCGTCCTGTTTGGAGATCTCTTTGACCTTTTGCACAAGTTCGTTTCCCATATCGCTGGGATCCATGACATTACAGATATAAAGAACTGGTTTGGCACTTAGCAGGGTCAAGCTTTTTACGTACAGATTTTGTTCGTCATCGAAACCTCCAACGGTTCGAGCCGGTTGAAATTGATCGAGGGCCTCGGATAATTTTATGATCACTTCCATCTGCATACGTGCTTCTTTATCTCCGGACTTAGCTAACTTCTGAATCTTGATTTTGCGGCGTTCTAGAGATTCCATGTCAGCGATCATCAATTCAGTGTTGATGGTATCGATATCGGAGGACGGATCGATGACATCACTGATATGAGGAACATTGCTATCTTCGAAACAGCGAATCACGTGAGCGATGGCATCCACCTCACGAATATGTCCAAGAAATTTATTGCCCAGACCTTCTCCCTTAGATGCGCCTTTGATAAGTCCGGCGATGTCGACAAACTCCATAGTCGTAGGAACAATTTTGTTAGTCTTAACGTAGTGGGTGATTATATCCAAGCGTTTATCAGGAACCAGGACAATACCGCTATTGGGTTCGATAGTGGTGAATGCATAATTACCCGCTTGGGCTTTAGTTCTTGTTAAAGCACCAAATAGAGTTGATTTTCCAGCGTTGGGGAGACCGACAAGACCACAGCTAAATCCCATAGAACTTTAATTCCTTTTATTATGAGGTTGAACTTTTGCTAACGTTATTAAGCGGTTTTAAAAAAAACAGGAGCAAGAATACCAGAAAAGCGTAGCCAGCAATAATTTTAAAAAATATTTCCGGGGTTACGAAACTGAACAGGGTGAGAAAAACAACCGCTCCGACGCTTCCGTAGGCCCCTGCTAGGCCTGCCAGTTTTCCAGTAAGGGATTTGGATATCAATGGAATCATTGCAAAGCAGGCACCGTTGCCTGCTTTTAAGAAGATGGAGCCGACTATTGTGAGGGCTATGACACTGGTTAACTGCCAATCGGAATCCACCTCTCCTATAAACCAGTGGCTCACCATCCCTCCAAAGACCATGATGATAAGAGTTCTTCTGCGGCCAAACCGATCAGAAATCCAGCCTCCTCCAGGTCGAGCAATCAGGTTCATTAAAGCATAGCTGGATCCAAGTATCCCTGCTAATCCTACAGAAAGGGAGAAAGTCGTTTGCAGAAACTGCGGGAACATTGAAATGATTGCTAACTCGGAACCGAATGTAAGAGAATAGACCAGGCTCAAAATAGCGATCTGGCTGAACGGATATTTATCTTTCTCTGGCAAAGGGTGTTGCAATCTTGTCACGTTGAATTTCCAACATTGAAATGCGTTCAAGATGTAAATCAATGATATAGCAAGAATCAAGACTACGGCAAGTGAATTAGAGATCAGAGAAAAAGGATGTCCTGAAAGCTTCCAAATGAACAGGATCAAGGCACCGTAAAGGGGCAAGAGAAAAATGATTTGCAGAATCAGATCCCGGTATGAAGTTATCTTAATCACGCCATGTATATCTACTAGGAAATCTTTGCCTTTCCCCGGGGCATCGGGACAAAACTTGTAATAAACCCCTGCCCAAACTAAGCAAGAGAGTCCTGAAAGACCTGTAGCGACTCGCCAACCGATATCTTCAGGGAAGAGAAGAGCAGTTAGTGGAAGGCTAAACACTGCAAATGCAGAACCAAAATTCCCCCAACCTGCGTAGAGACCTTGGGCGGTTCCCATTTTTTCCGGCGGAAACCACTCGGCGATCATTTTTATCCCCACGACGAATCCGCCGCCGACAATTCCCATTAGCAAGCGGGTGACCAGAAGAGCCTTAAAACCTTGCGACAAGGCGAACCCGAAACATACCAAAGCGGAAAAAATTAATAGGCTACTGAATACTTTTTGCGGTCCGTGTTTGTCAACCCAAAAACCAATAATGATGCGTGCTGGGATGGTAAGAGCCACATTACAAATCATCAGAATATTAATCTCGGCTAAAGACAGGTCGAGGGAATGCATGATAGTGGTATTGAACGGTGCCATGTTGAACCATGCCACAAAGGTCAGAAAAAATGCGACCCAGGTCAAATGCAGGGTAGCCCATTGGGATTTGCTAAAACCTAACATTGTGTGACCTTATCCGGGAGCTGTTTGCTGAAGCGCGTGGAGCTTATAACGATCATGGGCTAGTTTATTAAGCGAAGAATCTCTGCAACTATATTGCTATAGATTTCATTTTGAGCCCACACCACATCGGGTGGACTCAAACATGGGAGAATAAAAAATTATGCAGGAGTAATAAGGTGTCGGGAGAATGTTTACAACCGATGATTCCATAATTTGATTATTGCCTGCCAATAGATTCAGCTTGATTGGTCATCATTTGATGAGATTTCACAATACCGCGCTGGTCAAAAACGATGACCATATCCTTCATGATATTGTTACCTAGAGAATTGTAATAATTATACTCATAGGTCCACACAGAAAACCCGTTCTGAACCCCCTTTTTAAAAGGGGTTCCAAACATGGAGTGAATTTCCTTTTGGGACGTTGTTCCTGTAGCAATATTTTCATAAAGAGACTCGTCAAAATTTTTTCCAGCAGTGCCGCAACTGGTAGCAAAAAACAAAACCAAAAGAAGAACAACCTTTAAATTACGAACGGGAAATTTTTTCATTTTGTAATCCCTCATTTTTATAATGTGACAATTTTATATTTTTCCCGATGCAATTTTGAGTTCACTTTAAAGGTGATTTTAATATTGTGATGCTTTTCCATTTCTTCGAGGAGACTGCCCTCTTGTTCGAATAGCATGTCATAAACTGTTGGATGTATCTCAATGCAAATATTCTTTTTTGTGATATTGTCGGTTCCTTGACGTTGGATTTCCCGAATGATTTCGTAGCTGACCGTTGTCGTGCCCTTGATGTACCCCTTTCCATCGCAATAGTCACAAGGCTCACAAAGGGTTTGAGTCAGGCTTGCGCGCACGCGTTTACGGGTCATTTCAACTAGGCCCAGTTCGGAAATTTTTAAGATGCGGGTGCGGGAGCGATCCGTCTTGAGTGCCTGTATGAGTGCGTTTGATACCCTTTCCTTACTTTCTTCTTTTGCCATGTCGATGAAATCAACAATGATGATACCGCCGATATTCCTGAGGCGAAGCTGATATACAGATTCTTTGACAGCCTCAAGATTGGTTTTTAGAATGGTATCTTCTGGGTCATTGTTCCCAACGAATTTTCCGGTATTGACATCAATGGCTACCAGGGCTTCGGTCTGGTCAATAGTGATATAGCCGCCGGACTTGAGCCAAATGGTTCGATCTAAAGCACGGTTGATATCCATCTC
>DUAA01000215.1:0-257 GCA_012961055.1 Nitrospinaceae bacterium | reverse complement strand
GTTCAATTTTTTTCGATAAGTGGGGCAAGTAAGTGGAACAGAAATCGATGCATTTGACAAAATCTACTTTGGAGTCGATCACCAGTCGTTCGGTATCATAGGCAAAAAGGTCTCGTATAGATCGAAATATAAGGTTCAGGTCTTCATAAACAAGATATGGGGCGCTAAGACTCTCAGGTGGCTGTTTGAGGTTTTTCCATATGCGGTGGAGAAATGTTAAATCTGCATTAAAATCAGCAGGTGTGGCATCTTGACCA
>DUAA01000214.1 GCA_012961055.1 Nitrospinaceae bacterium | reverse complement strand
ACAAAACTGAATGCGTAGCCGCAAAATCCTTCGGCGAGGTTTTCCAGAATCCAAGTATTATCAGGGTCTTGTTTGAGGAGTCCTTCCAGCATTTTCAAACTAGCGGGAATGGCTTTTTCTGCAAGAATTGGGTCTCTTTCCTCATGCATAGCCTGAATCTGGCTTGCTACCAACGGTAATGTGGCCTGAACCACCAACTGACTTTTTGTGGAGCATCCAAACAATATTAAGACTAAAAATAACATTAGATAGCGTTTCATAAATCAATCCTATCAGAATGGTTCATCCCCAACAACATGAGACTAAAATTTTGACATAAAATGGACCATTTGCTAACATTTGCGCAGATTACAAATAATGCGAGGCGTAGACCTCATGATGTTCGCTCCACTTGATAGATACTAATAATCCCTCACTCCGGTACGATAGAAGTGAATACTCATGAAAAAAATATCGGCTGGATGAAAAAGATTATTTTCGTACTTGGTTTCTCGGTTCCTCTGCTGATTGGGTATGAGGAAGGCTCCTAAAACAACAATTAAATTTTAAGGTGATTTATGAGTGACGAAGAAATAGAAGGGGAAGGATTCACTTTTAAAGATACCCGGTCCTCACAGCTTTCTGAAAATGAAGCTCAGGATCAGGATTCTCAAACAGAAACTCAGCACCCAGATCCTGCCGCAGACCAAGTCGAACAGCCTTTCAAAATTGATTTTTCCACTTTCATCATGTCCTTGACCTCATCAGCTTTTTATCATTTGGGTGATATTGCCGATCCGGAAACAGGAAAAACAGAAACTAATCTACCTGCAGTTCAACAAACCATTGATATGCTAATCATGCTAAGTAAGAAAACCCAAGGCAACCTTAATAAAGAAGAAGTAAAATTGCTCGAACAGCTCGTCTATGAGTTGCAAATGAAGTTTGTAGCAAAATCAAAGAAATAAACTCCCCATGTCCCTCCAGACTGATAAGAATGGAATGTTCATCGATGGAATGACCAACACCGATGAACTGGCTGGTTTTTTAAAACACAAATTTTCCGAAGATAAGATCCAACAAGCCTACGATTATCTAGTCGAAGCCACTAAAGAAAAATCCCGCACTGAAAAAACAACGCCTCTACGCATATTTTGGCAACACCTGAAAAGAGTTTATAACGAAGGTGTCCCACCTCTGCAGTGTCATCGGGGATGCGCCCATTGTTGCCATACGGGGGTATCATGCACTCAACTGGAATGGGACGGCATCGTGAAAAATGCCGAAGAAAATGGTGTTGACCTCAATGCCGTGGTAGAACGTTCACAAAGAACCATGAAGAAGGTAAACGAAGTACTTAAATCGAATAAAAAACTAGACCAGGTGGACTGGCATCGACTGGTCATAAACCAACCCTGCCCGTTCCTTAGTGAAGAAGGAGCCTGCGAAGTGTATGAAGACCGCCCCTTGGACTGCCGCATGGTAGTAGCATTCCGTGGCATCTGCGAATCCAAAAAATTAGAACATGCCCAACGCGGTGTGGTACTGGAAGAAGCAGTGGGCGCCACCGTTGTAGCCAAACTCCAACACGATCTGACCCCGAAAATCAAACGCCGAAAGTTCCGCGGCACCCAACCCATCAAACTCCTGCAACACTGGTTGATCCTTTGGCAAGAAAAGAATAAGAAAAAAAACAAGTAACAGGTTGATAGCAGGCTTTAAAATCCCCCTCATTCTCAAAGCACCTGTTCCGAAGATGAGAGTAGATAACTAGGATGTCACAAGGACTGGGGTGATTTTAAAAGCTATAGCGCCAGATTTAAAAAAAGCATTATAGCCAAATTTCCCCTGCCCCCTTCCCAGATAGGACCTTTTCCGGAAAAACATGCACGATCAAACCTAAATTATTACCCTATAAATTTATGTTGACCCCGTAGTGACTGACCCCCTACAATGTCGATCAAGTGATAATGTAAGGGTTAATAAGTAGCCCTTTAAGGGGATCATTTTTCCATAATTTGCTAATTTCTCAGCCTTAGCCATAAACATTATCTGGTATCGTGGATGGAAACAGATCAGTGGGCATTACCCTCCACTTCACGAAAAAACCGAATTTGACCATTTTTTATTCCTTTAATACCAGAGAGATGTAATCGTAATGAAGCGACTTCCCATTTTAGACAAGCTGGACAAGGACTTGGAAGGTTCCCAAAGAGAACTTCAGGTGGACATCCCTAAAGCCATTTTAACGGCTCGGGAACATGGGGACCTGAGCGAAAACGCCGAGTTTAAGGCCGCTAAAGAACGGCAAATGTTTCTTGAATCTCGGATATCCCTTTTACAGAAACGCATTAGTGATATCATGGCCATCAACGTAAACCAAATCCCAAAAGACCGATCCGGGCTTGGAAGTACCATTGAATTGAAAGATTTAGATAGCGGCAATGTGGCAAAGTTTCAATTGGTTTTTCCTGAA
>DUAA01000213.1:984-2506 GCA_012961055.1 Nitrospinaceae bacterium | reverse complement strand
TGGACTGTATTGTGAATCGTTTTGGATAGAATTTTTGATCAAACATAGTTACGAGATGTAAAGGAGAGCACAATGACTACAAATATTTCAACTATCACCCCTGAAGAACTGGAGAGCTTGATAAAAAATGGACAAGCTGTGGATCTGATTGATGTTCGCACGCCGGCGGAGTATTTTGATTGCCATGCAATTCCAGCTCGAAATGTACAACTCGACTCATTAGACCGACAAACAATTACCGAGTTGAGAAATGACTCTAGAGAAACACCCCTCTACATTATTTGTCAGTCTGGAAGCCGCTCGCAAAAGGCCTGTGAAAAGTTTAATGCTATGGGTTACTCTCAAACAGTGAACGTCGAAGGAGGTACAAAGGCATGGGAAAAGGCTGGGTTGCCAGTTGTTAGAGGAAAAAAATCTTTTTCACTGGAAAGACAAGTCCGAATAACTTCCGGAACCCTTGTGCTTACAGGAGCAATATTGGGTTGGCTGATAAATCTAAATTTCATAGGAATCTCGGCCTTTATCGGGGCAGGACTTATATTTTCAGGAATCACCGATAGTTGCGGAATGGCAACCATGCTTGCAAAAATGCCTTGGAATCAAAAATAGCAGGATTTTAAAAACTCCAATAATCAAACTAATAAAAATTAACAGAAAACTCAAAACGAGTGGATAAAGTTAATAGGAGTAAAACAATGTTTCTTCAACGATATTACTTAGAATGTCTCTCGCATGCGTCTTATATGGTGGCTGATGAGAAGACAAAAATAGCCGCTGTAATTGATCCGCGACGGGACATCGATATTTATATTGAGGATGCTCTTCAACATGGTTTCGAGATAAAACACGTGATCCTGACTCATTTTCACGCTGATTTTGTAGCCGGACATATAGAACTTCGAGACAGGGTAGGTTCTCAAATTTATCTTGGAGCACGTGCCAACGCAGAGTTTAAATTTGAACCGTTGGATGACGATAGTGTTATTGAACTTGGGGACGTTCAACTGAAAGCTATGGAAACCCCTGGACACACACCCGAAGGAATCACATTGCTGGTGTTTGATAAAACTTTAGATCCGAAGAACCCGCATGCCATTTTTACGGGTGACACATTATTTCTAGGCGATGTTGGTCGTCCCGATCTGCTGGCCTCAATTGGTGTAACAGCTAACGAGTTAGGAGAAATGCTCTACGACTCTTTACATAACAAAATTTTAAAACTACCAGACGAAACACTCGTCTATCCTGCCCACGGAGCGGGTTCAATGTGTGGCAAGGCATTGAGCGAAGAAGCTGTATCAACGATTGGAGATCAAAAGCTATATAATTATGCCCTGCAACCAATGACTAAGGATGCTTTTATTGAAATAGTCACAGCAGATCAACCTGAAGCCCCAGCTTACTTTGGCTATAACGCAACTCTTAACCGGAAAGAACGTCTAAATCTTAAAGAATCGATGAGTAAGTCAATGAAGGCTCTTGACCTCAATGAAGTTCTTACCCTTCAAAAATCTGGAGCCCA
>DUAA01000213.1:467-772 GCA_012961055.1 Nitrospinaceae bacterium | reverse complement strand
CATAATGTTAAAGGTTATCTAAAAGGTGGAATGGAATCCCTAAAAGAAAATATTGATCTGACTTCACGGATACAACAAGTCTCTGCCACGACAGTTGATGAACTTGAAGGCCCAATCACAATTCTAGATATTCGCACTAAGAACGAATGGGAAAGTAGCCATATAGAAGGCAGTGTAAATATCCCACTCAATAATTTAGTGGATCAAATTTCAGAAGTGCCTGAGTCAGGTCATGTGATTGTCCATTGTCAAGGTGGTTACCGATCCATGATTGCCGTAAGCTTGTTGGAGAAGGAAGGTCGTAA
>DUAA01000213.1:0-285 GCA_012961055.1 Nitrospinaceae bacterium | reverse complement strand
GGTTTACGGTCTATCGATAGCTCCACGAGAAGCTTTTGGAATTTCTCTCGTAGCTGTTGGAGTAACAGCACTGATTGCCTTAATACACAGAATACGAGCAGGAGTAGGAGAAATAGAACTTAGAACAGGTGTTTTATTTGCTGTAGCAGGGATGATTGGGGCCCCCGCAGGAATCTTGTTAGCGGGTAAAATCCCTGAAAATGTCCTGTTGATACTATTTGCAGTATTGATGTTATCAATCGCATGGAAAATGTGGAAAGAATCATATGATCCCGTGGAATCCAA
>DUAA01000212.1 GCA_012961055.1 Nitrospinaceae bacterium | reverse complement strand
ATTCACAATCATATTTTTTACAAGCATCGCTCAGTTTTTGCAGATAAAACGGGGAAGTCGTGCCATTTTATCTTATGCCTATAGCTTATTTCTAAAAGAATAACTTAGAACATAACATGTTATTTCATTCGAGTTTGACCCCATTGGTTTTTGCCATTGGTTTTTTTCGCAAGTTTCTGCAATGCGGTATGAATACGTATGGACTTCCCTGCATCCGCTGAGAACTTCCTTGTCCCTTATCCGTGCAAAGGCATTGCTATTGAGCCCTCCCTGCAATTGTAAGCGCATGTTCGATCCGTTATTGTAAATGACCTCCATTATATCTATAACGTATTTACTTGCCTTATATATCAGGTCTACTAGTTTTATGCGCTAAATTGTCATAAAACCTTGGTACTAATCATTTTCTGGAACATAGATTGGCTCGTCTGGGTAAAGTACGCAGTTAACTCCTTTATCGTCTACTGGTTGTTGGCACTTAGCGTTAAGTATTCCCCAAACGAAATCAATTTGCGTGGCAATAATCGTCGGAATATCATTGGTATAGAACCAGCTTGGGTTGGGCGAACCCATTTCTACTTGATTGTACCCTTGAAGATTTAGCCGCCATGAGCCACCGACTGCCGTGTTAGTATTTCCGGAACGATCAACCGAAGCTTGTGAATGGCAGGTTGTGCAGGAAGCAGAATTTACAAACCCACCCTCTGTGACTGTGGCACCCATTCCCGTAGGAACCCCTGCCGTTGTTGTGAACGTAGATTGCGTGCCTTTTAAACGATAACTCTTCCAGGCAGGATCAGTTGCTGAAATCATTTCATGGTTAGAATCTACAGCTTCGGTTGCTATACCCATGTCTTGAAATAGCTCAGCTAGACCTAGTGTCTCTACCTCACCGGTATTGGCGGGCAAATAGACTTTGCCAGATAAGAATAAAGTATCGTTACCTGTTAACTTATCGTTATTCAAAAGAGTGTTAGGGGCGATAAAGTGTGTGCCGAAATTCCCTCCAGCGTAGGTAGAGGGATTAACAGAGTATCCAAAACTATCGTTACACCCGATGTAATCACAGCGACCCTTATTGGCGACATGCTCCATAGCATACCAATGCCACACTGGAAGTGCTTTTGAGGAATTGGTCATGGCAACCAAATAGTAATAGCCGGGATTTTGGTCTTTTTCACCTGTTCCCGGTAGGTAAACTGTTATGTAAGGGTAATTTTGGTTATTGGGTGGAATATTTAAATCGGGTCCTTGGACTATCAGTTGGCGATCCAACATAACTTGCATGGAGATGAAATCAGCTTTGAACATGACTGAATCTATAGGAAACTTAACTTGAAATTTTTGAACAGCCGCTATATCACCACTGCCAATTGCATTGTTCTGAGCGATATTTCGAGAGCCCAGACCTTCTTTCGAATACAAATCATTGCGATAAATATAATCAATCATTGGTTGATTTCTAAACACAAGCTCGAGCTCTAGGTCACGCAACACACGACCTGGGTCAGTGCCGCGATGGTTTATAATACTGCCATTTGGTTGATTTGTGTTTGTAGGCAATGGGCTCACAGTCTCGTAGTCAGCACGAAAATACGGACATCCGTCATTTGGTTGAGCGCCAGGCATGATTTCGGCATTGGGATTACAACAGTTTGATGGGGAAATACCCGCTGTGCAAAGAGGCAAAGGCTTTTTGGGCCATATTGTTTCATCAATGCCCCAATTCCAAAAAGACTGAGCAATTGCATTTGTAAGTTGTGCCCAGGCGAATGCGTCAGGGCAGGTTGCCGCTGCAGATGACTGGTTTATGCCATTTATTGATGCAACGCCATCGTTCACTCCAACACTGCAGGTGGGTGCATCTTGCACAAAACTTCGATAAAGCATGAACTGTTGAATGGTGTTAGGTACCGGATTTTTGGGTAATGACCAGCGGAGGGGAGTTCCTAAGTCGGTGGGAACTCGAGTGAACTCAGCTTTGATTACATTACCGTTAGACAACTTAAGACAGGGGAATGAGATGTTAGATTTTGCATCCAAGGTGGCGCATTGATTCGGTGAATAAATATCCGAGTTTGGGTTTGCCCCCCCTGGATATTCCCAAAGATATAAATCATCACCATTTTTGGTCTTTTGTATCCCAATATAATTTAAGATACCCTTGTATGTCACACCGCCTATTTTGATGCAATCAATTGTTAGGTCGGTTTGCTCATCTGCTGTCACACTACAGCCTGTTTGCAATTGGTTTCCTGCAAGGACGATACCAGATGCGCTCCAGAAAAAAACAATTGTTAATAAAAACGCTAATCTATTCTGTTTCATTAGTTGTTACCTCTATAAAAATATTGATGAAAAACTTAAATACATGAAAGAAAAGAATACAGAAGAAGAATACAGAAGAAGAATAAAGAATAGGAATTCCAAGCCACAAAGTCAAGGTATTATGAAATGAATGATAACAATTAGCCTGTCAACTGCATGCAAATAAAACAAAAGAAGGTGAG
>DUAA01000211.1 GCA_012961055.1 Nitrospinaceae bacterium | reverse complement strand
CCATTGAGAATTTTATAAACATCCCGGATAGGTTCCTGATCCCCGATACGCAATTTGAGTTCCGACAAAGGCAATTCGCGTTTCGTTCCAGCCAGCTCCTTCTGTTTATCTACAAAAATTTTATCTAGTATGTTCAATATTTTTTAGATGAAGACCCTATTCCGAGATTACTAAACCGTTCCAGAATTAGTAATGCGACACAGATTTTCTAATTTTTCACGCGCTTGTCCCGATTCAATGGAAATATTAGCCAATTGTATACCCGATTCAATCGAGCCAGATTTTCCAGATACATATATGGCCGCCGCAGAATTCAATACTACTATATCCCTTCGGGGCCCCGCTTCACCATTTAGTATATTCTTCAATATTGCCGCATTTTCTTCAGGAGTTCCCCCTTTAAGATCATCGGAGCAACAGGTTTTAAAACCCAACTTTTCAGGATCGAGGCGGTAACAGGTCACTCTCCCATTTTTCAATTCTGCTACATGGCTTTCCCCCGTCAAGCTAATTTCATCCAATCCATCAGAACCATGGACCACCATTGAATGGCGACAACCCAGATCACGAAGCACTTCAGCCAAAGGTTTAACCCATTTCACATCAAAAACTCCCAGCACCTGAGAAAGTGCGTTCGCCGGATTGGTCAAGGGTCCCAGCAGATTAAAAATAGTGCGAAAACCCAATTCTTTACGTACTCCCGCAGCATGTTTCATGGCTTTATGCATCAAAGGCGCAAAAAGAAAACCAATACCCGCCTCATCGACGCATCGTTTCACCGTAGCGAGATCGGCGTCCAGGTTCACTCCCAGGCACTTCAAAACATCCGCACTACCAGACCGGCTGGACACAGCCCGGTTGCCATGTTTCGCCACATTGACCCCCGCACCTGCTGTGACCAGTGCGCTGGCCGTTGAGATATTAAATGTATCCGCACCGTCACCGCCAGTGCCACAAGTGTCTACCAGTGGCGTCGTTTTAATATCGAGTTTTTCTGCTTTTGCCCGCATTACCCGGGCCGCCCCAACAATTTCAGAAACCGTTTCGCCTTTAACATGCAACGCCGTTAAAAATGCGGCCAATTGCGAATCCTTAACCTCCCCTTCCATGATTTGAGTCATGGCCGAAAGCATTTCAGTCTCGGATAAATTATTTCCGCCGATAAGGGAATGAAGCGATACCAGAAACGTCACGCGTGATTTCCTTTAATAAAATTGCCTAATAATTCTTTGCCACACACCGTCAATATGGATTCAGGATGAAACTGCACTCCCTCAACGGCAAACTCCTTATGACGGATGCCCATGATTTCGTTGTCATCACTCTCTGCTGAAATTTCAAAACAGTCCGGCAGGTTTTCCCGATTCAATACCAACGAGTGATAACGCGTCGCCTCAAACGGATTATCAAGATCTTTGAAAAGCGTTTTACCATCGTGCCGTATCATGGAAGTTTTTCCATGCATCAGGCGACCGGCTTTTATAATTTGTCCACCGAAAGCAACCCCTACGGACTGATGCCCAAGGCAAACCCCCAAAATAGGAATCTTCCCGGCAAAATGTTTAACCAGCTCCACCGATATGCCAGCTTTTGCAGGAGTACAGGGGCCGGGTGACACAACTAATTTATCCGGATTCAGTTCCTCAATTTGCTGAATACTTATCTGATCATTACGTTCCACAAGTATCTCAGCCCCCAACTCACCCATGTATTGAACCAGGTTGTAGGTGAACGAATCGTAATTGTCGATCATTAAAATCATACTACCAACCCCTTTTCGGCCATTTCTAAAGCTTTCAGCAAAGCCCTCCCTTTGTTCATCGTCTCTTCAAACTCTGTTTCTGGAACCGAGTCCGCCACAATACCCGCGCCCACGCCAAGATAAGCAGTGTCGCCTTTAATCAGCAACGTCCGGATGGCAATGGCCGTATCCATGTTGCCATTGAAACTGATATAACCTACCGCACCACCATAGAGACCACGTCGTGTCGGTTCCAGCTCATCAATGATTTCCATAGCACGGATTTTTGGAGCACCGGAAAGCGTTCCAGCGGGAAAAGCGGCTTCCAGCACGTCAAAACAATCCAAATCCTTTTTCAATTCTCCTCGGACATTGGAAACAATATGCATCACATGCGAGTAACGCTCGATGGTAAACTGCTCATCCACTTCCACTGAACTAATTTCCGCCACGCGACCGAGATCGTTTCGGCCCAGATCAACAAGCATAATGTGCTCAGCCAGTTCCTTTTCATCCGCTAATAAGTCCCTCTCTAACTCCAGATCTTCCTGCTCATTTTTACCGCGTTTACGCGTTCCAGCTATGGGCCGAACCTCTACCTTGCCATCCTCCAAACGAACTAGAACTTCAGGGGAAGAACCAACAACCTGCAACTCGCCGAACTTCAGGTAATACATGTAAGGAGAAGGATTGATGGTTCGTAAGGCCCGATAAATATCAAACGAGTCCATGTTAATAGAAATTTTCAAGCGCTGAGAAAGTACAACCTGAATAGCATCCCCTTCATAAATATATT
>DUAA01000210.1:1218-2560 GCA_012961055.1 Nitrospinaceae bacterium | reverse complement strand
TTATTTTGTTCTAAATAAACTTGGCCTAGTTTTTCATAGTGGTAAGCCTTGTGGAATTTCCCAATCAGTTCCTTAAGCTGTAACGTTTCTTCCGTCTCAATTTCTTTGCGGATGAGAGTGGGGGCGAAACCCCCTGGAGTTTTTTCTTTCGCACGATTTTTGACAACAAAGAAGTAGGCCACTGCTCCGACAGGAAAAAGAATGATCATGATAATGATCCAAATAAAATGTTCGCGACGTTGGATACAATCTAAGCACATCCAGACCATGAACCCGGCGGCGGCATATATTAAAATATCGGTCAAGTTAACCTCGTAATTTTAATTAGTTGGTTTTTATTCAAAGTAGAAAAGAAAACATTCTATTACTTCTCCACAACTTTATTATCAGCATTAAGGACGACAACTTGGGCTTCGTGGCTTTCCTGATTGGTATCTATAATACCATAAGCCACAACAATGATGCGATCATTTGTCTGGGCTAAACGAGCGGCTGCTCCATTAATTGAAAATATTCCCGATCCTCGCTTGGCTGCTATAGCATAGGTGATGAATCGACTTCCGGTGTTAATATTATAGATATGAACCTGTTCATGAGGCAAGATGCCTACACTTTCTAGCAGGTCTTCATCAATGGCAATACTTCCTTCGTAATCAATCTCCGTGGCTGTTACACGAGCGCGGTGAAGTTTGGACTTAAGCATGGTTCGCTGCATCAGAATTCCTCAATAATGCAATTATCAATAAGCCGTGAGGGTCCGATCTTTGCCGCCAGGGCAATTAGCGTCCTTCCACGAATTTGTTTTTTTTCTATGAAACTCTCGGGGTCACAAATGGAAATATAGTCTATTTCTATATCCTTTCTTTCTGATAGGTTCTTCCGAATACCGTTTTTTATTATTTTTGCCGATGTGATTCCCTGCTTAATAAAGTCTTGTGCTTCTTGAAGGGAGTGGGATAAAGACAAAGCGGTTTGTTTCTCTTGATCGGATAAACAGCGGTTTCTGGAACTCATGGCAAGGCCATTAGGTTCTCTTACAAGTGGTATGCGGATGATGGCTACATCAAGGCTTAAATCTTTGACTAGGGTTTCAATAACAGCAAGTTGTTGCCAGTCCTTTTCTCCAAAAAAAGCGTTATGAGGGCGGACGATATTGAAAAGTTTTAAAACAACTGTTGTGACCCCTTTGAATAAGTCAGGACGGTTTTTTCCGCACAAAGGTTTGGTGATGTTTTGGACTTCGACACAGGTTTGGTAACCCACTGGATACATTTCCTGTTTACTGGGGTGAAAAAGAATATCCACTCCGATGGACTCCAGTTTCTCGATATCACTTTCCAAT
>DUAA01000210.1:0-1048 GCA_012961055.1 Nitrospinaceae bacterium | reverse complement strand
TATGGAGGTAACCTCGGTCACTCGTCGTATTATTTGTTTAGTTTCAATCATTTACTTGCTTTAGTTGCCCTTTTTTTGATCGATAGGTGTGTTCCTGCCCTGGAAATGATTCGGCCCTGACTTCCAGAATATATTCGGAAACTGCGTTTTTAAGGTTGTCAGCCAATTGGGCATATTGTTTAACGAATTTAGGAACGAAGTTCTGATTCAAGCCGAGTAGATCGTGAAGAACCAAAATCTGGCCATCACATTTGTTACCTGCTCCAATTCCTATTGTGGGCACTTTCAGTTTAGCTGTAATTTCTTCTGCGAGCTCACCGGGAATGCCCTCCATCACCAGAGCAAAAATACCAGCATTTTGCAGATCGTTTGCATCCTGCCTGATTTTTTGTGAATCAAAATAGTTCTTCCCCTGTACTTTATAGCCTCCAAACTGATTTACCGATTGTGGAGTCAAACCTATATGGCCTATAACCGGAATTCCTGCATGAACTATTGCCTGAACTCTGTCTGCCATGAAGGTTCCTCCCTCGAGCTTGATAGCGGAGGCTCCGCCTTCCTGGATCAGGCGCCCGGCATTAGTAACTGCCTGCTCCACCGAAACCTGGTAGGACATGAAAGGCATATCGCCTACCACCAGAGCACGTATAGCACCCCGTTTCACAGCTTGGGTATGATCGATCATTTTCTCCAGGGTGACCGCCAGTGTATTTTCATGGCCTAATGAAACCATTCCAAGAGAGTCCCCAACCAGAATAATATCTATTTCGGTCGCGTCGAGAAGTTTAGCGAAACTATAATCATAAGCGGTCAAGGCAGTGATCTTTTTCCCTGAAATCTTTCTCTCTAAAATATCTGGGACTGTGACAGGTCCGACATCCATAATTTAATAAATGATTAGGCTAGGATAAACGGAGGTGGGAGGAACCAAAAGTGGCAACCATCAGCCATTGCCATGAGAGAAGCGTATCGTTTAAGGAAAACACAGTGAAAAGTTTAGAGCCGCGTGAGGGGTCTCCGATTGTGTTTGCCTTGATGTAAAATGCTT
>DUAA01000209.1:900-2584 GCA_012961055.1 Nitrospinaceae bacterium | reverse complement strand
CTTCCTAAGTTCATTGGGCTGAAAAACTATTCCAAATTAATTGAAAATTCAGAATTCTGGATCGTCACAGCTAGGTCACTTCTGGTAGTGTCCTTGACTCTTCCGCTGGAATTGCTTATATCACTAGGTTTGGCTCTTTTGCTCACAGAAGTCTTTCCTGGCAGAGCAATGGTGCGCACTTTGATTCTTTTACCATGGATGCTCCCGCCAATAGTCAATGGGTTTTTGTGGGGATGGCTTCTCAACGGGGAGTATGGAGCCCTTAACGGACTCCTTTATCAATTGGGAATAATAGATGAATACGTAACTTGGCTAAGAAATCCGGACACCCAAGTCATTTGGGTAGCTGTAGTTCAAACATGGACACGCTTTGCCTTTCCAACAATCATCTTACTTGCCGGACTACAATCGATACCAAAGGACTTATTAGAAGCAGCAAAAATTGATGGGGCCAGTAGTTGGCAATCATTTAAAAATATTGTTTTGCCACTGCTCATGCCAAGTTTCGCAATTGCATTAACAATCGAGTTTATCGCAGCCTTCCAGATTTTTGACGTAATATGGACTCTTACCGCTGGAGGTTCTGCCGGTGGAGCTATCAATCCTTTTACTAAAACTCTAATGCTCTACAATTATGAATTGGTCTTCAGGGATCTCCGAATTGGCTTGGGTGCTGCCTTGTCTTACCTTATCCTTTTCCTTTCTTTAGGTGTAGCTATTGTATTCGTGACAAGACTTTACAATCAAGCTGTCAAATCTTAATAGATATTCACAAAACTGCAATGCCACTTTCTTTCAACAGTAATTATATTAAACGCATCTGGATCTATTTGTTCTGTGCAATTGCATTATTTTGGGCAATTGGCCCTATTTACTGGATTTTTGTCTCATCAATTTCCACGCGTATGGAACTCTACTCTACTCCAATTAAATCCTGGTTTCCTTCAGAGCCAACATTGGATGCCTACATTAGGCTTTTTCAAGGTGGAGGAACATATAGAGGGGGTGATGTCAGTCCAACAGAAGGATTGATGTGGAATAGTTTGTTTAATACTCTTTTCGTTTCAATTGTATCTGCTGCTTTTGTAACATTTCTATCAACCAATGCAGGATATGTTTTTGCTAGAATGAAGTTCAAAGGTAAGGGTTTCATTTTCTTTTTCCTGATGTTGATGATGCCTTTGCCTCTTTGGGTTTCGATAATTGCTTTGTTTTTCATGATCAGCAATGCTGGTTTGATTGACACACTAACAGGCATGATTTTGTTGTTCATAGTTTTTCTTCTTCCACTTGGAATATGGTTGATGTCAACCTTCGTAAGGGAGATTAACCCTGAGATTGAGGAGGCTGCAATTGTAGATGGTTGTAGCCGCTGGCAATTGATGAGATGGATAATCTATCCACTTTCAAAATCCGGTATGGCAGCAGTGTTTCTAGTATCTTTGCTTACAGTTTGGAACAATTTTCTTTTACCTTTGATTTTTACAAGAAGTCCGGATTCACAGATGTTAACAGTCGTTCTATCACTCTTTGTGGGGCAATACGAAGTGGCGTGGGAAGACATGGCAGCTGCAGCTGTGGTTACAATGTTTCCCCCTTTCTTGATTGCTCTCTTCTTTCAGCGCTTTCTTATTCGCGGAATGACTTTAGGAGCAGTTAAATGAAAAATAACTACAAAAATTTT
>DUAA01000209.1:0-738 GCA_012961055.1 Nitrospinaceae bacterium | reverse complement strand
CGCGGAGATTCCCTCCCGTTACTTTTGGGAGTTGATCAGGAAGGAACCTGGTCGGTTATGGCTGAAGATTCACATCCCGGCCCAGGGAATCTTGCACTAGGTTCAGCCGGAAACCTTGCTCTTACTCAGCAACGTTATCATGACATTGCCCAAGAACTTCGTCAATGTGGGTTGAATCTAGTTTTTTCTCCATGTGCAGATGTAAATACCAATCCTTTAAACGCTATAATTGGAATGCGTTCTTTTGGAACTGATCCAAAAGATGTGGGCGAACATGTCGCTGCAGCAGTAAAAGGAGCAAAGTCAGCAGGAGTTCTTACTACACTCAAACACTTTCCGGGACATGGTGACACCAAAATAGATTCACACAGAGACCTTCCAACAGTGAGTCGTTCAAAGGCTGATGTTTGGTCAATAGACCTTGCTCCGTTCCGCGAAGGTATTAAGGCAGGTGTTGACGTAGTTATGACTTCTCACATCTTATTTGAGGCACTAGACTCTGAAAATCCTGCAACTTTCTCTAAAATTATTTTACAGGAAATTTTACGAGAAAAATTAGGTTTTCAAGGGGTTGTTATTTCTGACTCTATGAACATGCATGCTCTGCGAAAATATTATAAACCAGTAGATGCTGCTGTAGCTGCCTTATCAGCAGGAGTAGATTTGATTATGCTTGCTGAAGAACATTATGATCACGATGGCGATTATCAAAATCGTCAAAGGGCTTTAATTGAAGGA
>DUAA01000208.1 GCA_012961055.1 Nitrospinaceae bacterium | reverse complement strand
TTCGAAATCCTAAAAGAAGTGGGGGTAGATTTCCTTGTACAAATGTCGGTATCGGATATGAACTACAAGGAAATTCCTGAAGTGGTTGAGTTCACCGAAAAAATTGGTGCCATCGCTTTCAATCTTTATTTTCTGGTCTGCACAGGACGTGGACAAGGTAACACCGATATTTCCAATGCTGCTTATGAAGAAGCTTTAAAAATGCTTTATGACCAACAGATGAAATATAAAGGCAAGTTGATGATCAATTCAAAATGCGCCCCGCAATACAAAAGGGTGGTATATGAAAACGATCCTGAATCTGTTTATACCCGCACCTATTCCGGCGGGTGCCCTGCGGCCACCCATTACAGTCGCATTTCACCGGAAGGCAACCTGACACCCTGCCCCTTCATTGAAGAGTCAGTAGGCAATCTGAAAACCAAGACCTTTAAAGATCTGTGGGAAAACGCTCCACTTATGATCCAGTTGCGGGATCGCAAAGGACTCGAAGGGAAATGTGGAACCTGTGAGTTCTCCGCCATGTGTTCCGGCTGCCGAGCGCGCGCTTTTGCCGAAACCGGAAACTATATGGACCCTGATCCTTCCTGTGATTACGAACCTGGTAAATACGGTGGCAAAGCGATCACCCTGAAAATTGAAGATACACTGGGATTGGAAGTTGAATTCCAAACCAAGTGGACACCGGAAGCCAAACAAAGGTTAGAACGGATCCCCTCTTTCGCACGAGGAATGGTAGTGAAAGGGATCGAAAAATTCGCCGCAGAACGAAACATCCATCTCATAGACGAAGCGGTGGTAAAGAAATCCCGAGAAGAAATGATCGAGAAACGCGGTGCCATGTTTCCCTTCCTAAAAAAATTCATTAATTCAGAAAAGAGCTAACCCTCTGGCCTCGTAACGAAAAGTATTTTTCCTCTTTTTAAAGATGGTTGAGGCAATTTACCTCCGGTTTTTCTCTCAATGGAAAAACCTACCAATCTTCCCACAACATCCAAATTTAGAAATATGGCAATTATTCAGAGAATCATTACCATTCCACAGAAAACAGGGTTTAAAAGCTTCGCAAAAGAAGTGACCTTAGGAGCAAGCGCGGTTTCCTGAAAAACCTAGAATGTGATCAATTCCAAGACTACTTATGGGGTAAGGCACTTCCTGCTCAGGAAATAGCCCGATTAATTTGGCCCGGGTGATTTTTCAAGGTTCGGAGTTCGTAGAGCGGTGGTATTCTTTCAGGATCGCCTCCTGAGTTTCTTGATTAGCGGCTTTATAAATTCGGATAGTTTCAAAGTGGTGCGTTTGTTGGATCCTCAATAATTTGAGACGCATTAATTCTAAAATGGCAAGAAAAGTCACGATAATTTCATGTTTGCTATTTAGAACGGTGAACAAAGAATCAAAGGTGACGCTTTCCACCGAATTGAGAATTTCCATGATGTGTTCAATTCGGTCTGTGACCGATATTTCATTAATTTCAATTTCATAATCTTTTTCAAACGATTTAGTATCCAGGATTTTCTGGTAGGCTTTAAACAAATCAAAAACAGTTACCTCAACCAGTTCTTTCTCTTCGGAGTCCTGTTCAACCTCAATTTGCCCGCCGCGCACAAAAATTTGTTGTTGATCATGTTCTTTCATCCTTAGCTCAAATGCTGCATCCCGATATCGCTGATATTCCCGTAACCTGCGCATCAATTCCGCACGAGGGTCTTCTCCACCTCCGGCATCCCATTCATCATCCGTTTCAGGAGTTGGGAGTAAAGTTTTAGACTTGATGTGTGCCAGTTCTGCGGCCATGACTAAATACTCCCCAACCAGTTCGAGGTTCAACTCCTTCATCAACGCCAGGGACTCCATATACTGCCGGGTGATTTCAGAAATCGGGATATCATAAATATCCATCTTTTGTTCTTTGAGTAGATGAAGAAGCAGATCCAGTGGACCTTCAAAAATTTCCAGTTTGCATCGATATGTCATAGTCAAATTATAGGCTCAAGATTTTTATTACGAGTTACAATGAATGATAACCGGATTATGATTAGAATAGTTTACAGGTCACCCCATAGCGATTGTAAAAGCGTTAAAGCCACCAAAGGGGCCGTTTCCGCCCGAAGAATCCGAGGCCCCAGGCTCACTGTTTGGAATCCGTACTGCCGAGCTTTTTCTACCTCAACCTGACTGAACCCACCTTCTGGCCCAATCAGGACTGCAACGGAGCACGGTACCTCCTTCAGCTTAAGATCTTTAAGGAATTGGTTTTCCTCTAGTTCCCAAAACACAAGTTTAAGGTCCTGCTCCCTATTATTGCGACAAAAAGCTTCCAAGGTTTCAATATTCTCCGCAACCTGAGGAACCTTGGAACGACCGCATTGCTTAGAACTTTCACGTGCAATTTTTTTCCAACGTTCGATTTTATCTCTTCTCTTTACCGGGTATATTTTTACTATGCATCGTTCAGTCACCAAGGGAGTAACAGAGCACACTCCCAGTTCTACAGACTTTCTTAATATCACATCAAACTTGTTGGCCTTGGTCAAGGCTTGCCCTAAATGAACGGCTAAAGGGGATTCCATATAAATCGTTTCAGAAGCGATCACCTCTCCATGAACTACTTTGGACTTTACTTCAATCAGCCTCACTGTAAGTAACTTATCTGAATCACTGATTACATGAATTGAATCTCCTACTTTCAACCTCAATACGGTTCTAATATGTGGAACATCGGGACCAGTAAGAACCACCCTTTTATTTGTAATCTGTTCTCTGGACACAAAAAATTTGCGCAGAGAACTCATACATTAACCGAATTTATTTGCAATAAATCGTCTAGAGAGCTCAGCTCAAAATCGGGACAAATATCAGCCTGTCGCTTCTTGCGATTCAACCATGCCGTCTTCATGCCCACCCCCTGCGCTCCCACAATATCTGCGGAAGGATTGTCTCCCACAAAAAGAATTGTAGCGGGTGGCAACTGAAAAAGGCTTATTGCTAACTGGAAAATTGAAGAATGTGGTTTGCGAAATGGGAATCCTGACGAGTAAATCGTAAAATCAAAATACTCTTTCAATCCTGTGCCTTCCAACTCAAATTTCTTCATGAAGACAGGATTAGTAGTATTGGAAACAATCCCCATGGGTATACCCAATTGGTGTAATTGTTTTAAAACAGAAACCACCTCGGGAAAGATACTTCTCTCCTGATAAACTTCTTTATAATAAATTTCCAAAATTTCATTGATAGAAACCCTACCTTCCCATGGAACTTTGAAATAAGAGAGCAGATACTGTAGAACTTCTTCATAACGTGCTTCCCGATGTGTTGTTCGGGAAAGCTCTATCATAGATTTAAAGAGTTCTCTCGATTTTTCCAAGCATTCTTCAAAGTCAGGCAAGAAAATTCCTTTCACCTGTAAATAAGCAAAAACTCTTTCCAATGGTCGCCGGTCATCTTCCTCGCCCAAATCTACCAAGGTATGTGCCCAATCAAAACCAATTGCTTTAAACGGGAATTTCAATTCTCACCTATTGTTGTTGTATTTCAGCTCGTAGATTTTGGGAGTTTATCAGTAGAAAGTAGAGTAAGGTAACTCTAAAATAATCAATATGAAGGATAAAAAATTAGGAACAAATTGGTTCCCAGAAAATGTTTCAAAGATCCAACATACAGGGAAACTAGTTCTTGCCTTGACCTTAAGTCTCACCTACTTAATAATAACAGCACATAGAAAATAAAGGAATAGCGTAAAGGCAAATGCCCCCTGAAAACGTAAAATTTCTACCTGAGAATACTCGTATGAATCAGGAAATGATTCAGAAGTCGATTAGCTTAGGGTGTACCAAGGCTAAGGTAATTTCAACCAAGACAATATCTATAGCCCATTGGATGAAACTGCAATGCCAATATGGTTGCTCCCGCTATGGGTCGCTACTGACTTGTCCTCCTTTTACTCCTGATGCGGAAGAAATGGCTGAAATTATTCCTGAGTATGATACAGCTCTGCTTATTAACGCTAGTCCAGATACACATATCAGCCAAATTGGCATCCATTTAGAAAAGTACTTAAAGGCTAAAGGCTTTAACAGAGCTTTCGCTCTATTTGCTCAACCCTGTAACTTGTGTACCCCTTGCACTATCACAACAAACTGCCAATATCCCGATAAAGCTCGTCCAACACTTCAAGCCTGTGGCATCGATGTGAATGAGACCATTCGTAATAATGGTTGGGATGACCTGGGCCAACAAATCCCCTGCACAGAAAACCATTCCATAGGCATGGTACTTCTTGGTTAAGGTATAAATAATAGACTGTTTTTCATTCAACAAATATTGGCATAACGTAGACTATCGTTACGCAATCATTAAAACAGGCGGACAGGAGGACCCCTCCGCTACTTGTGATCTTGCCGGATATGGATCATCGGTAAGAAAAATTGGATCCTTGTTAATTGAAGAGTAACAAGGCTATGCCGATATTCTCATAGCAAAACATAAGCTAAAATTTGGTAAGTTTCGGTACGATCTCTAAGACCATCCTCATATCTTCGATTATTGAAGAAACTCTTATATCCATTGACATGAATGTAACACTTCAGAAGTAGCTTTCTGTTGCAAGAATACAATATTAGTCATCTAGCGGTAACAAGAATTGACAAAATCACAGGCACTCTTTCTGTCAAATACTTGGCATATAAAAATAAAACTTCTGCTTAACACTTTCTTCATTCCCTTTATTATTTTGATAGCCATGATTGAATTTTTCCCCCACGCGCCATCTCACCTAATTCCTTAAGATCATTGCCGTTAATACCCAGAAAATAAAGGATTAATTTTAAATCAGATTGATTAATGCTGGCTCGTGCCTGACGTTGCACAATGGGCTTTGCATTAAAAGCGATCCCCAGTCCAGCCCGGGCCAACATTTTAATATCATTGGCCCCATCCCCGACAGCTACTACCTGACGAAGTGATAACCCGTCTTTTTCTGCAAGAGAGACCAAGATTTTTTCTTTGGCCTCAGCATCAATAATTTGCCCTACCAACTCTCCTGAAACCCGTCCATTTTTTATTTCCAATCGATTTGCAAAT
Organism: Nitrospinaceae bacterium; assembly: GCA_012961055.1. GTDB lineage: Bacteria > Nitrospinota > Nitrospinia > Nitrospinales > VA-1 > LS-NOB. Next base: position 10,514 of record DUAA01000208.1, on the reverse strand, counting down.
CCATAATCTAAACAATACTCATCTTTAATCTTATCGATAAAGAACTGAAATCCACCACTGACCAAGGCAATTTTATAACCCAAATATTTCAAGGTATTTACTAGGGTTTCCGCTCCCGGTGTCAGAGGAAGGGAGTTGGATAATTTGTACAGTCTTTCTTGAGGAAGACCTTTCAACAATTTCACACGCTTCAACAAAGACGATTTAAAGTCCATTTCGCCATTCATCGCCTGATGGGTAATTTTAGCCATTTCCCCACCCACTCCAGCAAGCCTACCCAGCTCATCAATTACTTCGCATTGGAGGAAGGTCATATCAGCATCCAATACAATCAATCTTCTATTCCTTCTAAAGTAAGTTTCTTCCTGTACCGCAATATCAACCCCATATTTTTCCTTGAATTTCACCAAGGCATCCAATACTTCCACAGATGAATGGGCTTCGCGAGTTCCTATGACAAACTCCAGTGCATGGACATCCCCAGAGTCCAATTGCTCAATACGCAGAATGTTGATATCAAGATCAGCAAAAACCTGAGTAACTTCCAAAAAACCAGAGGATGGAATAGAATCACAAAGCAGGGTCACCACAGAACGATGTGAGTAAGAAACATCCGGACGGGTGGCCGTTTCCCAAGGATAAAGGGTAGCTGTAAAACCCATTTTATCCGCATAGATAGACAGATCCTTTCTTAGAGGCTGAACTCTACCCTCATCGCAATGGTCAAGAAGAATAGAAAGATTGAGCAATCCATTGAAGACAAATTGCTTGATATCCACCACATTACAACCCGTATGAACAATAAATGCTAAGGTTTCGGCTAGAATTCCGGGTCGGTCTTGCGCTGAAATATGAATATGCAATTGATTAGAGGAAAATATAGGCGAAGACATAATTCAAACACGTGGCTTGTAACGCCACCCCTCCCTTTTTTTACAGGTCCAACCGTCATTAACCTGAAAGGTAGACAAATTCTCAAGAGTTTCAGAACTGAACAACGCAATAACACCCTCTCCCATTATGGGGTTGCCTTTTAAATGTAAACGCTTCAGTTTAACCAGATATTTTGCATCAGCTAGGAACCTTAACCCCTCATCGCTCACATTATTCTGGTTGAGGTTCAAATACTGGACATTTTCTAAATAACCACATTCAACTAGCCCCTGGACTCCGTGATCACCCAAATTATTATCGTCCAAATCCAGCCAACTGACTTCCTGCATTTTTGGTGCTTGCCACAAGAGCTCCGCCTCTTCGGGGGTCAGGCCCTTACCACTGAGCATCAGCTGATTACCACGCAACCGACCTTCAAAAATCTCATCAACATTATCAAAACGGGAGCTCTCACTCATCATGATTCCTTAATTAAAATGTGCTTTCTTCATCGAAGACGCGGATGCATTCTATACCACGAAGAAGGCAAATCATCAACCACCACTGTTCATTACCCTGGGAGGGAATGAGCAAAGGCTAATCATACAAAGATAATTCTTTGCTTACCAAAATCAGTTATTACTCATTGGCCCCACGCCTAATGGCGACTGATGGGAACATATTTTCTGTTTTTTAATTGCTTCGGTAAATATTCCTGCCCCTCTGAATTTTGGTCATGAGGATATTTATAATCCACGCCAAACCCATGCTTGGGCTTGGCGTCTTTGTAGTGCGTGTCTTTCAGGTGAACCGGAACAGGATAGGATAACCCTTTTTTCTGGATATCATCCAAAGCTTGGTCGATCGCCACAATGGCAGAATTATCCTTGGGTGCTTGAGCAACATAAATCACCGCCTGGGCAAGAGGAATACGGGCTTCGGGAAATCCCAATTTTTCCACCGCAAGCGCGACAGCTTGAACTAATATGAAAGCATTGGGGTCTGCATTGCCTACATCTTCGGCTGCTGTGACCAATAATCGCCGAATAATAAAACTTGGTCCTTCACCACCTGCAATCATTTTTGCCAACCAATATATCGCCGCATCTGCGTCTGAACCACGTAGACTTTTCTGAAAGGCTGAAGCATGATCATAATGTTCTGTGCCCTTTTTATCATAAAGAATTGCAGTTTTATGAATGATTCCCTCAACAGTTTTCAAGTCAACTTGTTTTCCCTTTCTGAAGAAAACCACATCATAAGCCGCTTCAAGCACATTGAGAGCCTGGCGTGCATCGCCATTGGCAAAACTAACAATCAAATTTAATGCCATCTCGTCAATTGGCAATGAAGATTTCCCCAAACCTTTTTCTGAATCCCTCAATGCCCTATCAAGAATATCTCTAATTTGACTACGCTCCAAAGGTTCAAGCCGAAAAGTCTGACATCGTGAACGGAGAGCCGGAATTACCTCAAAGGAAGGATTCTCGGTGGTACTTCCGATCAAACGAATTGTTCCATTCTCTATATGAGGAAGAACGGCATCTTGCTGAGCCTTATTAAACCGGTGTATTTCATCAATGAATAATATCGTCTCCTTATTTTTAGACTTCCAGGATAGCTTAGCACCTTCGACAATCTTCCTAATATCAGCGACCCCGGCATTCACGGCACTGATTTCAAAAAACTCGCTTCCGGTGAATCGGGATGCTATCCGCGCAAGTGTTGTCTTACCAGTACCCGGCGGTCCCCATAAAATAAAGGATAGCCGTGAACCCGACTCCATCAACTCTCTCAGCGGCAGACCAATTCCTACCAGATGTTCCTGCCCGGTAAACGCTTTCCAATTTCCAGGGCGCATCCTATCAGCCAGTGGCGAAACAAGTGTTTTTCTTTCATATTCTGGAAATAATTCCATAACAAATTTTTTGGCCTTAAATATCCCTAGTATTCATAGAGCAAACTTTCATTCGCAACGGGATGTGGAAAAACGCCCAATTAAGATTTAAATTTTGAGCATAATAAATTAGAATTTCCAGCCCACAAATCGATTAAAAAAACCCTCGTTAAAATGGACGTAGAGCGGACGAAATGCCTAACATTAACACCAACCTAATATAACTTAATACTAAAATCATAAACAGCACCCTACCGAATCCAATAAAATTTATGACATATTTTCGTGACCTAATTTTAGATAAATGGTACCAAGCCCTAAGCAAATACTAGCCAGCCCAAATATTACTATCTGGCGGGTTTTTTGAGCCGGATAATGCAAGACAGCAAGACAAACAATCACTCTTTGAAAAAAATCAGTACTCTCAGATGACAAATAGTGTTCCCAACACAAAACAAAAGTAAGACGTAAATATTTTTTCAATTGAATCGTTTAAAACCATTGTAAAGAAACTTCAGCCTATATCTTTTAAAAAGCCCCAACCAACCAAAACTCATGAACTTTCCCCAAATTTTTTTATCCATTCCAACACAGCATAGTCCAACCACCGCCGATCTCCATGAGGGGTCACATTTCTGGAAACCCCTTCACCCTTCTTTATTTGGTCAAATATTTCACCTGGAACAAATGGATCATCCTCAGCACTTAAAATAGTAGTGGGAATATTTATTCCTTCTAAATAATGTTTTGAACTGCATCGGTCATAATAATCATCGACATCTTTATATCCGCCTGCTGGGGCGGTATAGCTGACATCAAAATCCCAAACCGTTTTAAAGTTTATATTGGGGCTCAAAACATCGGGGAATTTTGTCTCAAGAGCTACCACCTGATTCCTAATTAATTTCATATAATAGCGATTGAACACTGCACAACTCCATTTTCTAGATATGATAGCGCTTGCCACCCGCAAATCAATAGGAGGGTTGACAGCAAGAGCTCCTAAAACCTTACCTGGAACAAACCGATTCTCCCCCAAATATTTTAAAAGAACATTGCCACTCAAAGAAAATCCGATTGGGAGCAGGCGTTTACCTGGATTACGTTGGATCACAAAATCAATTATTTTTGCAAGGTCATCGCTGGAACCCCCGTTCCACAATCGCGGGCTTAACCCCATACCCGGTCCGCACCCTCGATGATTGATTAAAAAGACCCCATAGCCACGCACCCAGAGTTTTTTTGAAATCCGCTTCATATAACCCGACTCGGAGCACCCTCCCATGCCATGAGCCAGCAGAATGACAGGCAAGTTTCCGTCTTCCGCTTTAATTTCGTACAGAATAGACTTGGCCTGTTCATCCCAATAGAATTCATGCCGAATTCGAGGAGGGTTGGAGAACACATTACGTCCTAGTTGGGAACCGATAATCGTCTGGGCTATACCTCCCGTCCCAACCCAATGGGGTTCAAATGGCTGTAAATATCCACCAAAGTTCAAATTCATCTCTTAACTTAAAGTAAATTGTTTTTATCATATAGAATACCAAGCCCCATTCCCTCATCTAAACATTACAACCTAGGGTATTTATTTTTCTCTAGCAAGCATCTAACAAGAATTTTGGATTTTGGGAGTTTCATAGGTTTTTAAAAGGTGAAGTTGACACACCACAGTTGTCTTGTTAAATTGTCAAGCTCCATGATCATATTAGCAAAGTGAAAACCATTAAATTACCGGAAAAACATTCCCAGGGCGTTCTGATATTTGGCTTGGTTCTTTTACTTACCTGCACTTCGGCTTATGGTGCTTCAGAGAAAGAAGCAAAAACTCATTACCAAAAAGCGCTGAAGCTGAGCCAGAAAAAAGATTGGGATAGCGCGGTAGTCGAATTCATTAAAGCCACCAACTTAGCCCCGCAGGATAGTCTTATTCATGCAAACCTTGGGGTTGCCTTCAGCCAAACGGGTAAACACAAGGAGGCCTTACTCTCCTTCGAACTAGCCCTGCGACTAGGATATGATTCACCAGGCCTGCGCTACAACTTTGGCGTTTCATTTGCCCACTTAAAATTATTTGATGAGGCTATCCATGAGCTGGAAACAGCACTAAGCATGGACCGAAGAATGGTCAAAGCCGAGTATGAACTGGGCGTGATATTTAGCTTGCAGGGAAAGCACCAGAAAGCACTGGAAAAGGTTGATATTTTATTCAAAAGAAACAATAAACTCGCAAAAAAATTATTTGACCAGATTGAACCTCAATACACAGTAGTTTCAGTGGACGATGGCGGAACATTAAAGGGACGTATTATACTTTCCGGCAAGGTCCCCAGAGCTCGTTCCTATCATTTGATCAACGCACCCAATATTGAATACTGTTCAAGAATATCAGATGGGAAAGGTCACCGCCTATTGTTCGATTTCACCGTTTCACAAAACCGAGGACTAAAAGACACGATCATTCAACTGATCAATGTCGACAAAGGAAAACCATTTTCGCCAAATATGCAGATCTTTCACGTCAACCGCTGTCGAGCCAATCGTTATGTAATCGGAGCAAGAAATGGTGAGGACATATTATTAGAAAATACCGATCCTATCCAGCATGAGATAGCCACTTACGAAATCCGTAATATTTATTCCGATCAAACTAGCAATCGTCCCCTACCCAACAAATCCAGCCAGGTACGTAGTGTATTTGTACGAAAAGATGCAGAGGTATTCTTAATCAAATGCAACCTCCATCCTTTCCTCCAGACTCACGCCTATCTGGCACAAAATCCCTATTTTACCATTTCTGATTCAGACGGTAATTTCAGCATCAAAGATATTCCCCCTGGAACCTACGAAGTCCTGGCCCAGCATCCTTATATTCAGACACTAAAAAAGACCATCACTATCCCCTCAAGGGGAGAAGCTAATTTAGATTTCGTTTTCAAAGGGGAAGATGAAAAGAGAAAACTTTACCAAGACGACATTAAAGGCTACCGGTTCAACACCTGGTTTGACAGTAAAAAAAAGTTTTATGGTGGACCCAGAATAGATGATGCCGTAGAAATATTACAAGCCTTCTGTGATAAAGACCATCTTTGCTGAAAAACAACAAAACATAAAAACCCACTAATTCGTCTTACTTACCACCACTGCGTTCAATTTAAAATCGGTTCTTGCCAGACGAGCTGCATTCTGAGCTTTTTGTTCATTAGCATACCTGTCCATAAAGACACGATACCAGATATCACCGGCAATTTTTGTTTCCACTAAAAAAGCATCAAATCCTTTTTTCTGTAGATACATTTTCAAAGCTCCAGCCTGTCCCTCATCTCGAAACGAACCCACCCAAACTGCGTAACGTGGCAATCTCAGAATGCCAGAAATGGTTGAGTTTAGATTATTATGTTTGGTTGCAGGTATTGTGAGAGATTCTGGCTTTACTATGTTTTCAACGGGTGAAGGAGCAAGCTCATTATTGGCAGCAGCAATCGATACTTTAATTGGGAATTGTAGTGCTTGCGATGTCTTGCCATCGAGCCCCACGTATCGAGTCATAGTGGGATCATCTAAAACTTCAAAAAAAGTGTACTCCTGTGTAACATCTTTAGTTTTCTCTCTAAGAAACTTGGGCTTAACCGCGCTTATTTTTTTTAAAGCAACCTTCTTTTTCTGGATTCCATTTATTAAATCAACATCTGAAAAATGCAATCCTACCACGGAGGCTACCAAAAGAATCATTACAAGGAAGAGTCTCATAAATCAATAGCACCTGTTATTGACAGAGAAGGCTAGCAGGCTGATAAAACTTATCAAAACGTCAGACCAAGAAGCCTTAAGACAAAGGAGGTCACATTTTTTCAGGAGTTGAAATTCCCATCAGTTCAAAACCATTTCGAATAGCAATTCTTAGCGCATCCAGCAAATATAATCTCGCCAATGTAAGTGCTTTGTCATCAGAAATAACCCGATGTCGACTGTAATAACCATGAAACCGCGAAACCAGGTCGAGCAGGTAATGCGATATCCGATGCACTTCCATAGCCCGAGCACTTTTCACCACTATCTCCGGAAAAGCAAGAATCGCACGAATAATAGAATACTCTTCCTCTTCCGTTAAAAGAGAGAGATCAATATCACTAGAACTGTTCCACACCATACCACTTTCTTCAGCGGTGCGAAAGATACTACATATTCTGGCATACGCATATTGAATATAAAAAACCGGATTTTCCGAGGTTTCTTTTTTCGCCAGTTCTAGATCAAAATCCAAGTGCGTATCAGAACTACGCATTAGAAAATTATATCTCACGGCATCGACTCCAACCTCTTTCACCACATCCGCCAGTGTTACAAACTCACCAGACCGCGTGGACATAGATACTTTTTTTCCTGAACGTAAAAGGCTAACAAATTGAATTAATAGAATCTTAAATATCTTCTTGTCATACCCCATGGCCTGCAACACCGCCTCCATTCGGGGCACATATCCATGGTGATCAGCACCCATCAGGTTGACGATTTTTTTAAACCCACGGTTGATCTTATTTTGATGATAAGCAATATCTGAACAAAAATAAGTTTTCTCTCCTGTTTTCTTCACGATGACCCTGTCTTTGTCATCATCGAAAGCTGAAGACTTCAGCCAAACAGCGCCATCTTTCTCATAGATATGACCTTCGCCTTTCAACCAATCAATTGCCTTCTCGACAGAGTTATCATCATAAAGAGATTGCTCGCTAAACCAGTTGTCAAAAGTAATACGGAATTCGGAGAGATCTTTATCAATTCCTTTTAAAATATTATCCTTAGTAAATTTCCTAAAAAAAGAAAGGCACTCCTCCTCGGACTTGGTTGAAAACTCATCCCCTCTCTGATCGATAATTTCCTGAGCAATATCTTTAATGTATTCGCCACAGTAATGGTCATCAGGGAACTCGATCACATCCCCTAGTAATTCTCGATATCTTAGCCATGTAGACCGGCCCAAACAGTTCATCTGGTTTCCCACATCATTGATGTAGTACTCGGTACTCAAATCATAACCAGCTTTTTTTAGAATTCGCCCCAAAGCATCTCCAACCGCAGCGCCTCTTCCATGCCCTACATGCAAGGGACCCGTAGGGTTCGCACTGACAAACTCGATCATGACTTTGGTGCCCTGTCCAAAATCAGATTGACCAAAGTTATCACCTTGTTTAACTGCACTCCTCAACCGCTCCAAAAAAAACTCATTTGACATTTTCAAGTTAATAAATCCAGGGCCGGCAATTTCTACTTTACTCAAATCACCATTTTCAAGGTACCTAGCAACACATTCCGCTATTAATCTGGGGTTCTTGCGCTCCCTCTTTGCCATGGTCATGGCAACATTGGTTGAGAAATCCCCGATTTTTTCATCTTTGGGTTTTTCCACCACAATATCTGGAAATGGGGAAAGCTCCAGTTCTCCAGCTTGTTGCGCTTTTTCTAAGGCCTCATGAACAATTATTTTTATCGCGGTTTTCATTCAGTTTTAATCGTGAAAAATAGGGTCTAAGAACAATAAATGACAGGAAAACATAAGGATCGATGTTAAATCCAGGCAGGCAACCGGGTTAGCTGTTGCGGCTTTGCAAAATTTCTTTTTCCATTTCCTCTTCCAAAGTTTTTTTATCTGCGCGGAACTTTTTTTCCAACTCTGCTTTTACAGTTTCAAGCTCTTCAGGAGGAACCTGATCGTGCAATTTGCTGATTTTATCCAAATGCATTACATCCTGGTCCGCAATCCTGGCCCCATAATTACTACGAATTTCGGCAATTTCCTTTTTTTGTTTTTTAGTCAGTTTTTTTTGATTTTTCAGCTCTGGAACCAACTTATTTGAGCGTTCCAAACTCAATTCTAAAGCGCTTTTTAGACCAGACATTTTTCCCCTCAATAAGATTAACTAATTCAGTATAAAGTAATTACAAATTAGACTCAATAGACATATCATGTAAGCCCACACTAATTCCAATGATAATGAGAACGTGTTTAGAAGGTTATTGACGGGCAAATAAAATAGGTCGAAAATTTGAAAATTTAAAAATATGCGTCTGCAAAATAATGTCGTCTTGGGTGAGGGTTTTGTCTAACCAGTTAACCCACCAAATTCCCTTAACTTTTATATAATTAAAACGTGTAACCTCAACATATTTCTGCCCTTTTACGTCGAAACGAGAACGGCTCTCTGAGATCGCAAATTTTCCATCCAATTTTAAATAGCTCATCTCTCCCTGCACATTTTTCGGAGAGACAGATTGCTGAAACCGCACTTTTCTAATGACATATTTTTTGGAATCGATAAGAAGTTTATAATTCTGGCTAGAGTCCAATACGGGTTTTAACTTAAGCATAAGTTTGTCCCCTGCCATTTTTAGAACTCGACCTTTAAAATTTGAAAATTTTTGCCGCAAGGTTAAAGGAATAATTAGTTCTCGGTATGGATAAATATGATGAATCAATTCCCGAAAACGCTCTCCTTCCTGAGTCTCCGCCAAACTGAAACTTCCAAGTCCGTCATCAGAATTGGCATCCCAGGAAAATACCAAGTCAGGGTTACGTAGAAACTTTCCTGAACCGGAAGCCACATCCAATTGCTGCCATTTAACCTGGGCAGAAAAACTTTTTAGCTTTTGAGACTGAGGATAATAATAGTTTTGATCCAGTTTTGATAACACTGAACGGAAGGATTGTCCCCAGGCAGGTCTAATAAACAAACAGACTAAAACCAGAACAAAAAGAAAAGGGCTTCTGAAATTAAACATCAGGTAGATGGCACTTAATTTTATCGCAAGGACAAACGATCTGTTGGCAAACCATCATTCTTCAAAGATAAAAATAAATTCTTAGAGTCGTGGCTATCCCAGGCTCTAGCGCCTGACGCATAACCTCGGATATTGCCATTGCCATCAATTAGGTAGCTAGTAGGTAAGCTCATGACATGATATTGTTTTCTAACTTTCTGGTTCTGGTCTAGAAGCACCCCGAACGTCAGGTTACTGTCCTTAACGTATTTCCGAACCCGGTCCTCGTTCCACCGGTCAATGGAGACAGCTAAAACCTCTAATCCATCACCCTGAAGTGAAGAATAAAGGCTTTGCATGGAAGCCATTTCTTCCCTACAGGCTGCACACCAAGTGGCCCAAAAATTAAGCAAAATAACTTTCCCTCGAAAGTCAGAAAGGGTGACCGATTGACCTTTCAAGTCTTTCGCCACAAAATCGGGCGCAGGCTTGGAAATTTTTGGTGGCACTACACCCATCTTTTCAAAGGAAGAATGCTCCGCATAACAAAGTGTCGAGGCTGATATCAGAAACATTAAGCAAAGCAGCCAGATCGGTTTATTCATTAGTTTCATAAAATTTTCCTCACCTTGCATTCCTATATAGATATTCTTGGATCAGTTTCTTTTCGTGAGGTAAAAATTTAATGCCCTTTTCCAGCATAAATTTTTCCATCATGACCAGAAAACCTTTCCATTGTTCCGGAGTATGCCGTTTAGGCCCTGGCAATCCATGGCATTTAGTACATCGTTCCTTGAACAGCTTAGCGCCAGGACTCTCCGGCTCTGGGATCGTTTGCGTCCCAGCGCAAGCTATTAAAAGTAAAGACATCAAAATTATCACCAATGCCTTTTCATCAAAAACCATTTCTAAAACCCCAGTTCCTTCGGCGGATTGAAGCCTTTATAACGCCGGCTCTTCTTCGTTGGAACTTCCATGTAATAAGTAA
>DUAA01000207.1:11133-15624 GCA_012961055.1 Nitrospinaceae bacterium | reverse complement strand
TTTTAATCGTCTTCTTTAAACCACTATCCGGGGAGACAACTGGGTAAAAATAACCCGTTAGCTCAACTCAACAATTCTTTGCTGTATACCCTACCCTGAAATTTTAAATCTATATAGATTCATTCGCTTTTCCTTGATGCAGGGTTGAGTCACCATCCAAAGCAAAATATACCTCATAGCCTTCCTTAGACAGATTGCAATCGATGACCCTAAGAATTTCGGCTAACCCTTTACTTTTGGATCAGAGTAACCGAGCTACTAGCGTAGGCTCGATGGTTGAATTTTTACAATTAGAGTCCAGTGTCACGCTGGCCTCGGGAGACAAAACGAAAAGGAAGTACTTGCCCGCCCCTTGAGGTGAGTCCTTCTATCACAGACTTTTTTAGGGCTGGAGGAACGATGAAGGCCACACACCCTCCGCCTCCGGCACCGCAAACTTTTCCCGCCAACGCCCCCTTTTTCAGAGCAGTTCGAATCAAATTGTCTATCTCGGGAGTACTGATATTAGGGGCTAATTGTTTTCTGGCTTTCCATTCTCTAGCAAAAATTGGAGCCAAATCTTTAAGGTTTCCCCGATTCAAAGCCTTCTCCATATCCATGGCACACTCCCGAATAAATTTCAGGTGACGGATCACTGTCCGCTTTCCATCCACAGCTTTTTTTGTTACTTCCCAATTATTGATCCCCGAGCTTCTCGGTTTACCGGTATAACAAAGGACAAAATGCCGGGTCAGTTCAGCAGGGCTTATGGCAAACTTTTGGGTCTCGGTACTCCGAACTCCAGGCTGAACTTTTCTCACTCCTCCATACATCGCGGAATAATAATCCTGGCATCCTGCTGGAACTTTAATGACCTGGGTCTCGATATTTTTGGCGATTTCAATCATCTCGACCTTACCATAACGCCGTCCGGTTAAACGGTTTAGCGCTCCATGCAAAGCAATGTTCAGAGCGGAAGAACCACCAATACCCGATCCTTGAGGAGCCCTGCAATCTGTAACTATTTCCAGCCCTGATTTTGGCTGATAGAATTTTAACGTGCGCATAATAAGTTCTAAAGGATGCTTGTCGGGAACCTTACTCAGTGAGGGAAAATTATCACTCAATCCTAAATCGCGCGAGGTAAAGAATATGCGCTTATCTTTTCGGGGAATAATTTCAACCGTGGCATAAAGGTCAATCGCCGCATTGAGAGTAGGGGGATTGTCAAAAAATAAATACAGGGGCCAGATATCCAGCGTACCTCCGGCCAAATCGATACGGGTGGGAGCAGAGCTTTTAATGATGCGGAACATCTTGCCCAAACTTTTCAGAGTTTTTCCACTTCTGCTTTATTGCTGGCTTCAAGATCCTCGACCTTTTTCTTCAATTTAGCGGTCAGGGCCGAATAGGATTCGGTACCGATAATTTTTGAGAACTGGGATCGATAATTACGAACCATGCTAACACCTTCTATAACAAAGTCATAGATCAACCACTGACCGTCTTCCTTGAGTAGTTTGTAATTAACATCGACTACTCCATCCTTACGAAGAATTTGGGTTTTGACCATGGCATATTTCCCCTTAACCAACTCTCCGGTATAATTTATTGTCTGATCTCGAAAGTTTTCAATTTTGCTAGCATAAGAGTTTTCCAGCAGTTTTTTAAAAAGCTCCGTAAACTCTTCGCGTTCCTCTTGGCTACGGTCCTTATAGTTCTTGGCCAAAGTGCGAATCACCATTTGCTTATAATTGAAACGCAGGCCTATTACCTGGCGTAATTTTTCTCTTCTTAAGTTGGGGTTTTTCGTGAGTTCTTTATCAGAAACTATTACCAAAACCTGGTCAATGGTACCTTTCAAATCTGCGGTTATATGCGATTCTGCAAATACCTGTTTAGAAACAAAAAATACGGAAACGGCAAATACAACGTAAGCCAAAACATTTGTCCTGTTCATCAAAAATCCTCACAGTTAGTTCTATCCTAATTTCTTAGCAACTGTAGCAAATATGGTTTTTCTAATCAAGGAGCCTCCCCCATTTCCTTTTCCCAGATCAACCTTCTCTTATCTCGAGGAATAAAATTGCCGATAACTCTAGTAAGATTCTAAAAGCAATTTGGAAATAAGAATCCTCCAAACCAGAACTTAATAAAATTTAAACAAATTCTTTAAAATATTGACAAAATCCTCAATATTCCATATATTAACGAACTAATAATACAAGAAAGTCTAATTTAATCAATATTTTATGCGGCAGGCTGATTTGTGATCCACTCCCGTACTATTGCATTCCCAAAACTAGGTATCCTGCTTCTTGGTGTTTTACTCGCCGGGTGCGGAACAGTTGACTTACAAGTTCGCCAGATTCATAAAAATTTAAGCATGCAACCCCGGTCGGTAGCCATTTTGCCCTTCACTCTGGAACAATTGGATCCCGAAGGGATTGCCCCGCATAAATTATTCAGGACTTGTTTTTATAATTATTTTAGTTATCTCGGTTATGTCGATCTGCCCCTTAACATTATTGACCAAAAATTAAGTCAGGCTGGCCTTACAAACGCTACCAAAATTTTAGAGTTGAGTCCCGAAAAGCTCCGGAAAATTTTGGACGTTGATGCTGTAATACGGGGTCGCGTTCTTTCTGCCAGCAATTTCACTGGTGGCATTCATGCTGAAACTTCCCTCACAGCAAAAATTGACATGTTTGATTTGAGAACGAGGGATATTCTATGGGAAACTAAACATAAAGAAATGACATATTCAGGAATTCTTTCTCCTACCATTGTCGATATCATTCAAAGTCAAATAGAAAACGTAAAAGTTCACCAAGCCTATTTCAAAACAGCTGAGATGTTTGCTCTAAATATGATGAAAGAGATCCCCGACCCGGCTGATAACTGGAAAAATAAAATTCGTTTACCGCAAATCACCAACATTGAAACCAACTTAAAACCCAACTTAAAACTGAATCCTAAAGACCGTATCTATGTAAACCTGAAAGGCGACCCGGGACTGACTGGGTATTTCGATATAGGCAGTTGGAAATCAAATATACCCTTAAAGGAAATCGTACCCGGACTCTATACCGGTAGCTATACCCTAAAACCCTCTGATGATGTGACCAGCTCCTTGATCATCGGCTCCCTTAAAAATAAAAATGGTCTCACCGGGAAAAAATACTATAAAGCCGGCATGGCCCAATTCAATCATTCATCCACCCCCTAACCATGTTCCCATCGGCAGTCAAAAACATAATTGATTTCGTGAGATACCGATATTTGGGTGTATTTCTTTTAGCTATTCTCCTATCTGGGTGTGCCTCAGATCTGCAGATCAAGGTGGCTGGCAATCTGAACAAACTGTCCAAAGACCAGACCGTGGCTATCTTACCCATCGAAACTAGTCATTCGGGACAAAAAGAAATGGCCGAGATGTTCCGACAAGGCTTATATGCCAATCTCAAACAATCTAAATTTAATCTACTCGAAAAATATATTGTGGACGGCCTGCTGAAACAAAATAACATGGCCAACCCTTCAGGTTTTCTCACCATCAATCCTATGCAATTTGGTGAGATTCTTGGTGCCGATGCTATTGTGTTCAGCCGAATCAATAAGGTGGAGCGGAGTTATTTTATTGTCCATTCCTCCATAGAGCTGAGCGTCTCCGTACAAATGATAGACACACGTACAGGTGAGGTTCTCTGGCGAGCAGAACAAACCGAACATGATTTTTCCGGGATCGGTAAAATTCCAACTGGAATCTTCACCGCCCTGTTGTCTCCCATTCAATTTGTGACCAACAAATTCAACCTCCATAAGATGACCTCTAATATGGTTGATAAACTGACCTCCTTGGTGAAGAAACCGGGAACTGCCGAAAAAATTTCCCGATTTGATACACCTGTAATTGCTAAAAATGCCACAACCGATTTAAAAAAAATTGAAAAACGCCAGCAACTCAATACTAAATGGAGTCACGCACTCGATCTCGATAGGGGAGGGAAATCAGAAGTTTTAAAGAGTGAAGCTCCATTAGAGGCACAAACAGAGAATTTGACCTTCAAGGCTCAAACTTCATCGCTAGCACAAGAAAAAACTATAGGGAAAATTTCAAACAAGACGCCTCTAAAAGCCGTGATTCGAAAAGTTCGTGTTGTAGATACTGAAATGACCTCGGTTCCCGTTATTCTTGAAACAAAAGGACATATACCGCTTAAATCTTTAAACGTACCCAAAGGTACTCTGGCCACACGAAATAATTTAAAAGATAATGGAGAGCAATCTCAAAAAAAAAACAACCTTGGCAAACCCATTAAGAGCAACCCAACAGCATCAGTAACTCTTTATACTGTACAGGTTGGAGCCTATAAAACTAAAACCTACGCTCAAAAACTCGTGAAAAAACTGATCGATAAAGGCTACGATGCCTTCTTAACTCACAACAAGATATACCAGGTACGCGTAGCTAAGTTTAAATTTAAGGAGGACGCTTCAAAACTCGCCCAG
>DUAA01000207.1:0-11032 GCA_012961055.1 Nitrospinaceae bacterium | reverse complement strand
TCTATCCCTATCTCTTTTCTCAATGGGAATATATCTTCCTTGCTCTCTTCTATAGCCTGCGAAACCCTATTCGCAATTTTTTTAGGAGAACTTTTATCCATAGGAAAATCTTTTGCCATATCCGTATCTATGGGTTCCCGATACATTGTCAATACATGCGTCTCCTGTGAATCCAGTTCTGGCCCCGCGCCCCTTCCTTGTACGTTAAATAATAAAGACCAGCTTTCAACGTAGAGTAAGAACCTAAAGCCGGGAAGTTGGCGAGATTGATAACAGAAAGAACATTTACCATTGTTCCGCCACGATTTTTACTCAGAATAGGAGCAAGCGCCCGGATCATGGAAAGTATTCCAAAATAATTTGCTTCTATTTATTGACACGAAAAATCTATATTTTTTTAACAATTAAAACAGAAAGATTAGCAATACCCGCATTGCTTATGAACAGATCAATATTTCTTGCTTGATTCACTGCAGATATGCTCTGTTCCGGTTTAGTAATATCAAGAGACAGAAGCTCTAATACACTCTTATATTTGTCCAAATATTCCGAGGATGACTTCCTGAAAACGGCAACATCATTCATGGAGGCATAAATTTTTTTTCACCTCGTTTGATCAGAGTTTCGTCATTATCAGATCAATCATTCAAAGTTGTTTTTTGACAAACAAATCCTGTCAACGGAATTAACAACTCTTGGAACCAGGGGAAACATCATATGGGTAAATTTACGGTGTTCTAAGAAGTACTTTTGGGCTCTATTCGAAGGAGAGTGACGTTTCAACAACCCTGAACCGAAAGCACAGTTAAGGCAAATTAAATAATGAATTAAAGGAATATTGACTTAGTTGTTTAGGACAGTTCCTAAAAATTTCTCTTATTTTTTACCGTCACTCTACTTACCATGAACTTATCTATCAGATCAAAAAAACGGGATACCTCGTCTTCGCTATTATAAAAGTGGGGGGAGACGCGAACGAGACCATCGCGGACCGTAAGTTTGACTCGGTTCTCCATCATCCAGTCATACAAACAATTGATGTCCTGATTCAAAACAAACGCAATGTTTCCAGAGCGTTCTTCTAATAGAGAAGAACTATAGACTTTCAGCCCACGCCGTTGGAGTTGTTCTAAAATCGTATCTCCCAACGCCATCACCTGCTTCTCAATTTCTTTAACCCCCGTTTCTAGCAGAAGATCCAGCGCAGCACCAAACGCATGGATGCTCATTGTATTGAGAGAACCCTCCTCGAAACGCCGCGCTCCTGATCGGAAAACAAATTCATAGTCCATGAAGTCTGCAGCATTGACCATGTTTCCCCATCCCACTGTTACCGGGTACACCTTTTCTAGAACATCCTTTGAAATGTAGAATCCACCAAGTCCTTCTACACTGAGCATCCACTTATGCCCATCTGCTGATAGAAAATCGATATGGTCGCGTTTCACATCCATCGGTAAAATACCCAGACTTTGAATGGCATCAACGCAAAATAAGATGCCTTTATCTTTGCAGAACGCGCCGATTCGATTGAGATCACATCGAAACCCACTGTTGCATTCCACGGAGCTTATTGAAATGAGTTTCGTACGTGCATCAACTTGTTTGACCAAGTCATCAAATAACACCCGTCCTTCGACAGCATGTACCATACGGGTTTCTACCCCTAGGCGTTTCAGATTCCACCAGGGATAAACGTTAGCCGGGAACTCTATATCGGGGATGACGACATTGTCACCAGAATTCCAATCCAATCCGTTGGCAACGATGGCTAATCCTTCAGAGGTATTTTTAACAAAAGCCACCTCATGCGTTTCGGCATTGATGAGTCGCGCAAAATTTTTCCGGGCCTGTTCGATCCCAACAACCCAAGTATCGTAGTGGGCAGTACCAAAATGTGTAGCGTCTTTAACAAACTCTGTCACCACTTTTCGCACCCGCTCTGGCAAAGGAGCCACTCGGGCATGATCAAAAAAAATCAGTTCCTCCATCACCGGAAATTCTTGTCTTATTTTTTCAAGATCCATTTTTAACCACAGATAAACACAGTCAGGTTAGTTAAACTATTGCCTACGGCCACTGGTAGCACGTAAGATAGAACGAAAACCATATTTATGACGGATATGGTCAATACCTTGGTACAAACCGTCCCAACAGTGCCTTCCTTTAACATCAAATAAATCTTCCTGCCGATAATGGGTTGCAGTCAACGAAGTGAGTGCAATACCAACGAGGCGCACTCGCACCCGGCGCGTGAACAGCTTACGGAATAACCTCTTACTTATTGAAAATAATGTATGATCTTCCGCCGTTGGTATCTCCAGTGTTTTCGATCGGGTCACCGTCTTAAAATCAGAGTAGCGCAGTTTCAATGTCACTGTACGAGCAAATAGTTTCTTTTTTCTTAACTGACCCGTCGCTTTTTCGATCAGGTAACTGAGAGTGGACTCCAGAAATAATGGGTCTGCTGAATCCGTTTCCAATGTCGTTTCGCGACTGATGGAACGCGGGTCTTCAGCTTCTCCGATGACTGGACTTTCACTGATTCCCCTAGACTTTCGATAAAGCGATACACCCCATTTCCCGTAAGCCTCTTCAAGTAGTTCCAGGGGCAGGCGGGCAAGATCACCCACAGATTTGATGCCCATACGACGAAGTTCGTTTCCACCTTTCGGTCCGATTCCCGGAATGCGTTGAATAGGGAGTGGTGCCAGAAACCGTTGTTCCATTCCCGGTGCGATCCACAGCATTCCATTGGGCTTGCAATAAGCTGAGGCGACCTTAGCCAACAGTTTGTTGGAAGCAATACCAATGGAAGCGTTCAACCCCAATTCCTCAAGAATGTTGTTGCGGATTTTTCCTGCTGACTTCAGGACCGGGCCGTGTAATCGTTCGTCTCCCGTCAAATCGACAAATGCCTCATCGAGTGACATCGGTTCCACCAAAGGAGAATAGCGTCTTAATATTTCAAAGACCCGGGTCGAAAACTCGCTGTAATGCCGGTGCGAACCGCGCAAAAAAATAGCGTGTGGACATAATCGTTTGGCCCGGACAATTGGCATTGCAGAATGCACACCATATCGTCGCACCGCATAAGATGCTGCCGCCACTACACCCCGGCCATCCGGGTTTCCACCCACAACCACAGGTTTCCCTTTTAGAGATGGGTCGAGGACCTCTTCCACCGACACAAAAAACGCATCCATGTCCACATGCAAAATTTTTCGCAAACTCACTTCAACCCCTTATTAACCAAACTTGCGTAATACACCAACGACCACACCCTGGATAGCAAAGTCTCCTTCCCGAACAATGATCGGTTCCATATCAGGGTGGGCGGGTTGCAGACGCACCCGACCATTTTCCCGGTAAAACCTTTTCAAAGTAGCCTGGTCATTATCGATCAGTGCCACCACCGTTTCTCCATTCTCAGCCACATCACGCCGTTCTACTATTACGTAATCTCCATCCTGAATATGATCTTCGATCATAGAATCACCTTTGACCCGAAGTACAAAGATATCCTTGTCTTCCGCATCGGGCAACAAGGCCATTGCTTCCCGGTGGTCCAGCACCTCAATCGGCTTGCCCGCCGCAATATAGCCCAGCAAGGGGTACTCCTGAGACAGAGAAGGTTTTTCCACCACTTCAATTGCCCGGCTCAAATTATGTTGCTTGCGGATCAATCCCTTTTCTTCCAGATGCGCAAGGTGCTTGTGCACCGTGGCCGGAGAACGGAGTTGAAACCGTTTGCCAATTTCCACAATACTTGGCGCATACCCCCTGGAGCGAATATGCTCCTTGAGGTATTCAAAAATCTCCCGTTGACGTTTGGTGAGATGCATGGCATCACTCTCCTTTGTGCTTAGAAACACAGGGTAAGCGAAAATAAAACGAAAATCAAGCGGCGAAGCAGAATAACCCATTAACACGTTATATTACTTCAGTAATGGTGGATTGCCTCCCACATTTGTGGATGGTATTCTTAGCAACGTGACTAAGAAACTAAAAATTCTATTTTTATGTACCGGTAACTCTTGCAGGAGCCAGATGGCTGAGGGCTGGACTCGGCATTTGAAAACCGACTCCATCCAGGCGTTTTCAGCTGGACTTGAGGCGCATGGGCTCAATACCAACGCAGTCCGTGTCATGCAAGAAGCTGGGGTAGATATCGCTGATCAGAAGTCACAAAAAGTGGAGGAAGTTGAAACCATTCCTTTCGATTTTGTGATTACCGTATGCGGGAATGCTGATGCAAGTTGCCCGGTTTTTTCCTGCTCCACCACGGTCTTGCATTTCGGGTTTGATGACCCACCAAAACTTGTCAAAAATACACAAACAGAAGAGGAAACTCTGAATCATTACCGCAGAGTACGGGACGAGATCCGCGACTTCGTTGAATCCCTGCCGGAGGTTTTGTGGTAACCGGCGAGCCGCCGGGAGCAGATAGAGTATTGCATGAGTTTTATCCGATAAAAAACAAATTTCCCCGTGGAAGTACCCTTTCGAGGCATAAAGGCAAAGGTTCAATACCACACGAGGCTGGGGTGATATACAACTTTGAGAAACAGCTATGAAATGGTTTGCTATGAAAATTATCTTTCTCCTCGTCCTTGCAATGTTTGTGAGCTATTCCCTTGGCGAGGGTGCTCCACGCTCCGCAACGGGTTGGGGAATCCAAAACGTCATGGCTCTGTTTCCCCAAACGACCACACGCATTGCCATAGTTGGGGATACCGGAATCGGTGAACGAGCCTATGCACCGGGATTTTCTGCCGTACAAAAAGCCATGCGCGATAAAACTCCAGACGTATTGCTTCATCTCGGCGATTTTGTTTATCAGCCTGAACCGTTTCCCGACTCCTGCCCAGACCGATATATAGAAGAAATTAAAAATACTCTGGTCGATCCCTATCCTCTGCGCCTTTTTGTTGCGGGCGATAATGACCTTCCTCCAAAAATGAGCAAACCCAAAGCCTCAGGCTGCTGGGATAAAATCGACCCTCTCGATTCCGGATTCGACAACGTTAAACATGATGCACAACCGCGGGAATTTGAAGGCACTCGGGTAATCGGTAACACGCTGATAGGAATCATCAATCACTATCCCTGGAAGGACCCGACTCCGTGGTTAAAACCGCGTATTGAAGAAGCCAGAGAAAAGGGTCTCTGGGTCATACTTGCCATCCATGAACCGGCGCTCACAACCGCTTGGTATAAGGACAAGCGCAACACGGTTCTCCAACAATTAAATGCCTTAAAGCCAGACATCGTGTTCGCCGGCAATCAGCATTCCTACGAACGGTTTCATCCCATGAGCCCGGTCGAGGAAGGTATGTTTAAAACCGTCAAATCAAAATCCGGAAAATATCAAAGCGGGAGTGGAACAATCTACATTGTGTCAGGCGGAGGTGGAGCTAAATTCAAACCTTTTGCCGACATGCAAAATCATGAAAAACGCACCGCGCCAAAAGATGTGTTCGATGCACTAGCCAAAAGAGCATTGATGAATCATTTTATTACTCTGGATATTACACAAAATATTTTAAAAGGAACGGTCTGGCAGGTATGCGTGCAGAATAACCCTCATGACAAACGAAATCCCAGATGGAAAGCGCGAAAAAAATTCTGGGACACCATCACTCTGGAATGCGATGGCCAGCCCGAAGGGGTGACGGTTTATGAGGAGTTTGAAATACACCAATAGGCGCCAGCAGCGTGACGCTGAATTCGATGAGCACGTGATATTCCCCTTAAACTTCATGCCCGGCAAGGTACTTCATGCCCGAGTAATACTTTATCGGTGAACAATCGGTTTAATACTGATGCCACCTGAACTCTCGTGCCCTATTGAGTGATCCAGCAAAACTCTGGATCGCCAGACCGCTTTGCGGCTCGTGATAAAGATCATAAAGAGTTTGGTTTTTTCGACTTATGTAAGCCCCTTGAATAAAGAGGCCAGCGGTAAGGTTACACATCCCCTTTAATGATAGCGTCCACTTCATCGCAGGTTTTCTTAACATCTTCGGCTGATTTATCCAAGGCAGCTTTTTCTTCAACCGTCATTTTTAGTTCAATGATCTTTTCAATACCGTGGGCTCCCATCATGACGGGAACACCAAAGAATATCCCACTCCAACCGTATTCTCCTTCCAAGTAAGCAGTACAAGGAAGAATGCGACGTTTGTCCTGCAAAATCGCTTCAATCATTTTCACGACCGAAGCACCTGGCGCATAGAAGGCGCTACCGGTTTTTAGTAACGATACGATTTCCGCCCCGCCTTTTCGAGTGCGCTCCACCACCCGGTCAATTTGTTCCTGAGTCATCAGTTCGGTGATCGAGATCCCCGAGACCGAAGTGTAACGGGGTAGCGGAACCATGGAATCACCATGCCCTCCGAGAACCATCGCATCTACATCTACCAGTGAGCAACCCAACTCCAGCGAAACAAAAGTCCGCAAACGGGCCGAGTCGAGCACGCCAGCCATGCCGATGACCTTGTTCTTCGGCAGGTTGCCGGTTCTTTTGGCCATGTACACCATCGCGTCTAGCGGATTCGACACTACGATTATGATCGGATCATGGGAATATTCCATGACCTGTTGTGTCACCGATTGCACGATTTTCGCATTGGTAGAAAGAAGATCTTCACGGCTCATGCCCGGCTTACGAGGCAAGCCAGCCGTGATCACCACAATATCCGAATTTGCAGTATCCTTATAGTCGTTGGTTCCTGTCAGCAGGCTATCAAAAACCTGAAGACAACTCGACTCCTGCAAATCTAGCGCTTTGCCTTGTGGTACTCCTTCGATAATATCGATAATCACCACATCGCCGAGGTTTTTATAAGCAGTCAACTGAGCAACGGTAGAGCCAACCTGACCCGCGCCAACTACTGTAATTTTTTTCCTTGCGCTTGACATAGCAATTCCTCTACATGAAAGCAAACCTGTGACCAGATTTGCTCTGTTAATAGCCAATTAGATTGAACACGTTCCGAAAATCAAACTCACTAATTCAAGCTGTCCAGTATTTTGTTGAAAGTCGCGCTCGGACGTGTTGCCGCCTTCACCTTATCAGCATCCGGAAGATAATACCCGCCGATATCTTTAGGCTGCCCACTAGAAGCATTTATCTCTTTAAAAATAGTATCCAAGTTTTCTTCAAGTTTTTTGGCAACGGGAGCAAAGCGTGCTTTAAGATCCGCATCGTCGCTTTGATTCGCCAACTCTTGCATCCAGTAAAGCGTTTCGTAAATATGGGTTCCGGCATTATCAAGATCACCCACAGAGCGACCGGGCGACTGTTTGTTGTCCATCAACTTGCCGGTAGCACGTTCCAGAGTATCCGCCAGGATGGCAGCTTTTTTATTGTCCTTCGTTCGGCCCAAATGCGCCAAGGATTCAGATAGAGCCAAAAATTCGCCCAACGACTCCCATCTCAAATGCCCCTCTTTGATAAATTGTTCCACATGTTTAGGAGCAGATCCTCCAGCCCCGGTCTCAAAAAGTCCTCCACCATTAATCAGTGGTACGATTGAAAGCATTTTTGCGCTGGTGCCAAGCTCCAGAATCGGGAATAGATCGGTCAGATAGTCCCGCAGAACGTTTCCCGTTGCGGAAATGGTATCCTTGCCTTCTTTGGCACGTTTGAGAGAATGGTTCATCGCCTCCACCGGTGCCATGGTCTGAATATCCAAACCGTTGGTATCGTGATCTTTCAAATAGAGAGTTACTTTTTCTATAATCTGGGAATCGTGTGCCCTGTTCTTGTCCAACCAGAAAACAACAGGGGTTTCAGATAATTGGGCTCGATTGACAGCCAACTTAACCCAGTCCTTAACTGCTATATCTTTTACTGTACAAGCGCGGAAGATATCGCCCTCTTCAACGTCAAATTCATGGATAACCTGTCCGGCACCATCAAGCAATCGGATACTGCCTTTTCCAGAAACTTCAAACGTTTTGTCGTGCGACCCATACTCCTCCGCCTTTTTAGCCATAAGGCCAACATTGGGAACTGTGCCCATGGTAGTCGGATCAAAAGCGCCGTTCTCTCTACAAAAATCAATGGTTGCCTGATAAATACCCGCGTAACTGCTATCCGGTATCATAGCCAAGGTGTCATATTCTTTCCCATCCGGGCCCCACATTTTTCCAGACGTACGGATCGTGGCGGCCATGGAGGCATCGACAATGATATCACTCGGAACATGAAAGTTCGTGATGCCTTTGTCGGAATTTACCATCGCCAGGTCCGGTCCACTCTTGATGCAATTTTGAATATCTGCTTCGATTTCTTTTTGCTGGTCATCAGGCAAGCTCGTTAGCTTTGAATAAACATCGCCAAGACCATTGTTGGCGTTCACACCCAGTTCCTTAAAAACATCCGCGTGCTTCTCAAACACTTCAGCAAAAACAACCGTAACGCCATGACCAAAAATGATAGGATCAGAAACTTTCATCATAGTGGCCTTCATGTGCAGCGATAGCAAAACATCGGCATTTTTTGCTTCTGCTACCTGCTCTTTAATGAATTGACGCAAAGCCGTTCGACTCATTTTAGTCGCATCAACAACATCGCCCGTCTCAAAAGCAACTTTCTCTTTCAAAACATTGACACCTCCACCTTCGGCAATAAATTCGATCTGACCGTTTCCAGCCATTGCATCGGTAACAGTCGCAGATTTTTCATTAGCGCGAAAATCTCCACCTTTCATGGTTGCGACATTTGTTTTAGAATCTTTTGCCCATGCACCCATTTTATGAGGATTGCTCTTTGCATAATTTTTGACCGACACAGCAGCCCTGCGATCAGAGTTCCCTTGCCTCAACACAGGATTGACCGCGCTACCCTTGACCTTGTCATACTTGGCTTTAATTGCTTTTTCTTCATCATTTTTCGGATCTTCGGGAAAATCGGGAAGATCATACCCCTGAGATTGCAATTCTTGGATAGCAGCCTTTATTTGGGGATTGGAAGCGCTGATATTAGGTAGCTTGATGACATTGGCATCGGGATCAAGTACTATTTCGCCTAGCAACGCCAAATCATCGGGTTGCTGTTGTTCCGGCTTGAGCCGTTCAGGGAATTGAGAAATTATCCTGCCCGCTAATGAAATATCCTTCGTGCCCAGATTCACTCCTGCAACCCGAGTAATAGCTTGTATAATTGGTAGAAAAGATCCACTCGCTAGTTGAGGTGCTTCATCTACTTTCGTATAAATAATATCTGGCTGTTCTGACATCGTTCTTACCCCATTTTAAAAATTACTGAAGAAGGAATAAATTTATAATTACAAAATCATTTGATAGTAAGCTCGTATATGGTGTTCTTCTTATTTCTTTAGATACCAAAATTCCTCAAAACTTTTTTATCTTCTAATGCAAAGACTGCTCTCTGCCTGTTAAGTTTTTATTCCTGTAGTTCCAAGCTGAAAATAGTTAAATTAATGAATTGCAAAAAACATCAGCTCTCGATACAGGAAGCGCAACGTTCTAATGTCTATTAGAAGAACGGTTAAGCTAAATTATTAGCCCCTTCTTGTCAAGCAATTTTGGTCGGATGATGACCCATAAAAACATTGAAAAAATGGGCATAGAGATGCACTTCAGAAACTGTTGGAAATGTACTCATATATAAAGGGAGAATGAACAAAGCCTAAAATATGAGATAATTATTTTATTCTTCTTTTTAATGAACCCTTTTTCCTTTTAGCTTTTCTCTATGGGTGTTTATGAACACGTCTACCGGCTGACAATTGATTTCAGCCAAGTACAGGATATTCCGTCTGATCCGCGGCTAAGATTGCCCTATTTTCAGATCTTTAAGAAATTGCTACGGGATGAAAAAGAAAAGATCAAGAACTGGCATCGGTCTGGAGCGGGTGGACGCGAAATCGTTCAGGCTCATACCAGCCTTGTCGATGAGGTCATCCAACATGTCCTTCTTTCTATGACAAAACTCGCAGCTTATGAGGGGACCTCATGCCTGGAAGGTTACTCTCTCATTGCGGTCGGGGGCTACGGACGTGGAGAGCTCAACCCTCTTTCAGACATTGACCTATTATTTCTTCTTTCTGATAATGCTACGCCTTTAACCAAAACTTTTATCCAAGACGCTATCTCTGTTATTTGGGGATTCGACATGGAAATCAGCCACAGCTCTCGCACCATAAAAGACTGTGTAGAGCTTGCCCAGGAGGATCTGACAATTAAAACCTCCATGATCGAAACCCGGTTTCTCATTGGTAGCCGAAGTATTTATGAAAAGTTCTGCAACTCCATCCAAAAAAATGTTTTGCAAAAACATGTGAAAAAGTTTTTAAATTCCAAATTAAAAGAAAAATTTACCCGGTATCGCCAAGATGAGGGTGTGGTATGCCACCCGGAACCGGATATTAAAAATGGGCCGGGGGGCTTGAGAGACTACCATAACGCCCTTTGGGCCACCGCAGTACGCTATGGATGCCACTCTCTTCGCGAAATCAATGAAACCCATGTTCTGTCTAAGCCAGAAATTGAGTCGCTCTACCATTCGGTTGACTTCTCACTTCGCGTCCGTAATGAACTGCATTACCTGACTGAAAAGAAAACCGATGTCCTGATGTTCGAAATACAGAAAGAACTGGCGGCTAATCTAGGGTACCGGTTACCCGCTGAAGGTCAACCGGTAGAAGAATTTATGCGCGATTATTATCTGCATGCCACAAATATCCATAATTTTTCCCACAACCTGTTCGAGCATTGCCGGCAACCCAAAAGGTCATTCAAAAAAGTAATTTCATTATTGACCAAAAAGTCTCTGGGTCATAGTTTTCATATTTCAGACTCAGCCTTGATTTATGATGGTGATGCAAAAGAAGATTTTAAAAAAGATAAATCTCTTTTAATGACAGCACTCAAATTTTGCAGCAAATTTCAGGTCAAACCAGACTTCAGACTCCAACGACAAATGCAGCTGCACAAAAATCTCGTTAACGCGCAATTCATGAAAGGCAAAGAATTCAGCGATATCCTGTTCCCCATTCTA
>DUAA01000206.1 GCA_012961055.1 Nitrospinaceae bacterium | reverse complement strand
CTCGCTGTAAGAAGGACACATTTGCCCCCTTTTTTCAGAATATCTATATTTTTTTCATCTAGGACCACTCCGCCACCACAGTCAATGATACTGCTCCTGGCCTTCCCGGCAACCTGAATAACAATATCAGATTCAAGTTTACGAAAACTCAGCCAGCCCTCTTGCGCCACAAGTTCAGGAATAGGTTTTCCTGCCGCTTGGACAATCAGGTTATCAATACTAAATAATTTTCTACGCAATTCTTTAGAAAGAATTTTTGAAATCACTGATTTCCCAGTTCCTCTATAACCCAGCATTACAATATTCAATGACTTATTTCCTGTGTGGTTAAATCAACTGTGGGACATTACTCGGTTTCTTATATCTGCGTCATTTTTTCAATTCAAAAAGAGTAAAGGAATGTTACTGACGATGCAAACGAAACCTTTTTAAGTCCAGAAAGTCACGTTTATCATTTTTTCCTCATAATATGCCCCTATGATATACTCAAAGTTCAAGGGGAGGTGGAATATCACGATTCCGTCTTTATTGACTAACCTTATTAAGGTGGGAGTGGCCAAATGATTAAAAAATACATTGTATTTACTCTGTTTGCTGCGAGCATTTTAATACAGGTGCCCGGAGCTTTGGCCGACGATGACTCATTGACTGCGAAGAAAAGGGCCTTATGCGAAGAAGGTAATTCATCAGCGTGTTTTCGAATGGGAGAACGCTATCGAATAGTAGAGCGAGATAAAAAGACAGCCTTAAAATTTTACATCAGGGCCTGTGAGGGTGACTATATGACGGCATGCACCAATGGCGGTGTTCTTCTGATGCTGAAAGGAACGCCTTACAGCAAAGAATTTAAACAAGCGCGAAAAATGTTTAATAAAGCCTGTGATGCTGGCGAAGATCCCTCTTGCTTTAACATGGGCAGCCTGAATTTCAAAGAAGGACGCCAGAAGAAATCTCTACAATATTTTTTGAAAGCCTGTGACATGGGGAACCAGATGGGTTGTGCAAAACATAAGAGGTTATCCCGCTAAGCAATATGGAAGAAAAACTTAAAAACTGGGAAGAGCTGTGCAACGACGGTGAAAACTATGGTGGTGAGGGAAAGGATCTTTCACCAAAAGAAAAAATTCTTTTTGAAAGTATTAAGGATAAAAAAGTTCTTAAGATTCAGGATGCCTACCTGTTTTCTAAAACCGGAAAAATCGAGGAGAATCACGGCCCCAATCTGGCTACAATGATAGCCAACTTACATTTCATCAAAACCATCTCCAGCATAATCCTAACCCATAATCATATCGGACCAGAGGGGATAAAAATTCTCGCTGCGTCCCCATTTCTACCTAAAATCAAGGACCTTCATATGGGTTCTAATAACCTAGGAGATGAAGGCGCAAAAATCATCGCCGAATCTGAAGTTTTTTCAGAGTTGGTGACCCTCAACCTGGAATGCAATAACATTACCGCTGAGGGAGCCAAAGCTCTGGCCCAATCTTCTGTATTGACAAAAGTGGCCTACCTGAATCTGGTAGATAACCGGGTCGGTGATGAAGGTGCATTAGCCATCGCCAATTCAGATAATCTCAGCACCCTGACCTATCTGCACTTGGGGGGCAACCGAGTTAAATCAGATGAAGCAAAAGCGGCCTTAAAAAACTCCACCAAACTCACCAAGCTGGAAAAACTAAAAGTATTCTAATTGACATTCTATACTTTGAACTGGAAAGTGTCCCTTCTAAATTGAATTGGGGTCATCAGGACGAAGTAGTTCCGGTCGGGAGTAGTTGACCAACCCGGGATCTTGCTCCACGCCTTCCTTCAGAACCAGAGTTTTCAGGTTTGTCAGAACTTTGCTTTCATGGATCGCTTGCGCTCCCTCATTGCCAAAATAGTTTCTTCCTGCATAAAGTTCTGTCAACCCAGCCAGCGATTCAGATTCGCCCAGGGCTTTTGCGCCTTCATCGTTAAACATATTTTGTGAAAGTTTCAATACTTTGAGAGCCTTCCATTTTGGAGCCAAGGCAATCACCATCACACCTTCATCCTTCAATTTATTCGCTGTAATATTTAGTTCCTGCAATTGATCCATAAGACTCCCCTGAACCATTTCCTTGAGAGATTCAAGGTCAAAATAACAGCGCTCCATTTCAAGTTTCTTCAAACTGGGAAAGGAAGTGGTCTCCTTTAGAGCCTTAGCCGTTTCATTGCCGACCCCACTCCACCCCACATCCAAAGATTCCAAGTTTGGAAAATTGGCTGAATGCATGAAATCTGCCACCGAGGAATCGGCAAGGCGGTTATCGGAAACAACTAGAATTTTCAAGTTTTTCATCCTGATCTGATCAGAGCCGGCGATATCCGTAATCCCTTGCCCGGTAAGGAAATTAATTCCCAAATAAAGTTCTTCGAGTTCCGCAAGGTTTTTCGACTCAAAAAGCACAGGTAATGCCTCGTCACTGATTTGATTATCAGTGAGATCGAGAACCCGGACCGTTTTCATTCCTTCATAATTACAAATGATTTGTATGTCTTCGTTATAAATATATTTTCCCGAGAGTTTGAGCGAACCAGAATCTTCCGCTAAAAGAGGCTCCAGTAATTCTGTCCATTTCGCTATTTTCTCCTCAATGGTAGAGCTGTTCTCTTCATACTCGGC
>DUAA01000205.1:2415-2666 GCA_012961055.1 Nitrospinaceae bacterium | reverse complement strand
ATTGTTGTCGGAAGGCCAATTCGCGATGCTGAAGATCCAAGAGAAGCGGCGCAAAAAATTATGGATGAAATTCAAACATTTTCTGATCCTACCTAAAAAAATAATTTTATAGCCGGCCCATGAATTCTGTGTTTTTAAATTTTATTTATTTGTTAAGCTTGGTTTGCTGGGTCGGCAGTATATTCTTTTTTTCCTTCTTTGTCGCGCCCGTAGTCTTTAAAAATATGGATCGGGAAAAAGCAGGAGAACTG
>DUAA01000205.1:824-2247 GCA_012961055.1 Nitrospinaceae bacterium | reverse complement strand
GCAAGACTCCTTAAAGAAAAATTGAAAGAGGCTTCTGAATCCAAAAAGCCTGACCTTGAAGCCCGCTTCAAAACATTGCACTCTTTATCTGTCAAGCTGAATACGACTGTATTGTTTGCCGGTATCTGGTTACTCTGGTTGAGTGCCGGGAACTTTGAAGTTTAATTCTTTATGAAATTGTTTGAAAACTTATACATCGATTATCAAAGATAATTTTTGGAACCCTTTCCTGTTTATTCAACGCATACCCGAAATAAAATATGAACATTATAGGGATGATGGCATGCCTAGTGTGAGACGGAGAAATTATTGCTGCAGCGCGGGAGGAACGGTTTCCCTGCAAAAAATACGGCGCCTCGTTCTCCAAAAATGATGTGGAATTTTGTTTAAAGCAAAGAGGTATTCTGACTTTAGATCTGGACATTCTCATTCTGAAAAAGTTTGTGTTAAATAAACAGACCTGAAATCTCTGGAAGCAGACAACAACTGGAATAAGAATTCGAAATCGATTAGCTACTATACGTGGGGCCGACGAGCAAAGACTTTTTCTGGCGGGAAAATGGTTACCTCGGTTTTGAGGCTCTTACTATATTTCCTCCCACTTAGTGGGCTAGGCTAGTAACTTTTGTGTTTCCTAAGCGCTATGACCGATTCTAAAAAGATATCCTCTCCATTTTACGTAAAGACCCGGTTTTTTGTTATTGCTCTGGCTGTCCTGTCATTTTACAGCTATGGTTGGAAAGTAACAGAAATCGAGGTAGTGGAATTATTTCGCGACTTCCATCTTGTCAAACCTCTGGTCAGGGAGCTAGCCAATCCAGACCTCTTTACGAGAGAGAAAGAAACGCAAATTGTTGAAGCAGAATTTTTTCTCTCCTCAAAAAATAGAAAAACGATTCCTGAAAATATTGAAGGTGCCAAACCCAGGTTGGTTTTATCTAGCCAGTCAGGGGGAATTTTGGATGTTTTGACGGTTCGCGGACTTAATATGAAACCCGAAGAATCTGGGGTTTTATATTGGGTCAATGCCATTGAGCAAGAGTTTCCATTAGGAACTTTTTCGACGGATTCATCTGGTGTGTTTCAGAAAGAAATCATTGTACCGCGCAGCGCACGAGGACTCCGCCAAACTGTGAAGGCGGTATTGAGTTGGGAAAAGGGTGGCTGGAAAGTCAGTGAGACACTGACCCTGACTATTGACAAAATGGTGGAGACAATTTTTCTGGCATTAATGGCGACCACTTTTGGTATTTTGGTTGCAGTACCTTTGAGTTTTCTCGGTGCCCGCAACCTCATGACAGGGAGCAGGTCCGGCACATTAATTTATTATACGGTTCGAACAGGACTGAATATTTTGCGTTCGATAGAACCGTTGATTCTGGCAATCCTTTTTGTGGTCTGGGTGGGCATTGGTCCATTTGCT
>DUAA01000205.1:0-755 GCA_012961055.1 Nitrospinaceae bacterium | reverse complement strand
CAGATCGAGAGCATTGATCCTGGACCGATAGAAGCGATCACTGCTGTCGGAGCCAAACCGTTGCAGATTGTTTTTTTTGGAGTTCTGCCTCAGGTGCTATTGCCATTCTTGGCACTCAGTTTTTACCGTTGGGATATTAACGTGCGTATGTCAACCATTATAGGTTTCGTAGGTGGCGGAGGAATAGGATTCCTGCTTCAACAGTGGATCAATCTTCTGAAATACAACGAGGCTGGAACGGCGTTACTTGCCATAGCTATCGTGGTTATCACTCTAGATATCCTGAGCGCTAAAATCCGTGAGCGCGTACAATAAGTGAAATAGTATTCAAGGGGTCAGAGGTTTGACCGCTTTACCCTTCGGGGCATTGTGATGTCTTCTTCACTTATATTCATGTCCTGAGAGGTTAAGCTATGGTTAAACATTACAAACACGGGCCTTAGAAAACCCTTTCCAATTCCATCAAAATTAAAAAAGGAGTTAGCTCGAAAGGGTTGGCTCTTTTTGTGGTGATTGAGGGGAATTGGATTCCGAATAAGGATTAATTTGTTTAATCATCGATTAACCACTCCCTTCCTACTACCCTTACCTACTTTCTTGTTCTATAGGGAGCCAGATGGTTGAAGACTTCTATGAATTGTTTTCCGGATTCAGGGATTTTGCCAACTTGGTTGGAAAGAAGGATAGCCTCGGCGGTGAGCGGTGCCCCATAATAAGCTTGGTTGGCATCGACATCCGATGTGATAATCGCTCCT
>DUAA01000204.1:14795-15928 GCA_012961055.1 Nitrospinaceae bacterium | reverse complement strand
TCAATCGTCGAGATGAAAACATGTGTCAATTACTATTAAAAACTATCGAAAAACCGCTTATTAACTAGTCATGAACCTAAAGTTTTATTTAGCTCAATTCTTTGATAAAATATGAAGCTGCAACGCTTGGTCAACGCGAATTTTACGAAAGAGAAAACCATGGAATCTATGAAACAAATCATCCGTGATATTCCAGACTTCCCCAAGAAAGGAATTATCTTTAAGGATATTACACCGCTTCTGAGCAACCCTGCGGCATTTCAGAAAACCATCAACCTCCTAAAGTATCGCTATATTGATAAAATGGTGTCTGCGGTAGTCGGTGTGGAAGCACGTGGGTTTATATTTGCTTCCGCTTTAGCCTATGCACTGGGTGTCGGTGTAGTTATGGTTCGTAAACCAGGCAAGCTGCCTTACAAAACCTTCAAGGAAACCTACTCACTGGAATACGGAACCGACACCATCGAGATTCATCAGGACGCATTTCGGTCTGGACAAAATATTGTTGTGATTGACGATGTACTGGCTACCGGAGGAACCATGGCCGCCACCCTTAATTTGATCCAAAAGCATTTTGAAAACCTAAATATAATAGAAGCTACCTTCCTCATTGAACTGGACTTCCTTAAAGGCCGGGAGAAACTCAACGGCATACCTATCTACTCAATGATCCATTACTAGCGGCGAGCCGGTGCTTCAAATTCTCTGCCGAAACTACTATTTTTGCACTTCACTACCCGTTGGATTGCAGGCTTCAATCTCTCTTTGTGAGTTCTTTTAAACCTAGTCAGAATTAACTCATGATTATAAACCGCCATATAAAAACAACTGAGTGCATTATAGGCACGGTCTATAGTTGACCCGAGCTTACCCTCTTTTCAGCTCGACCCTCCAAATAAGCCCTGATATCCTCACTTGAAAGGATTTAGTTCGGAGCAAATTAGTGTAATGTTTCGACAAATATTAATCCGGAAGATCAAAAAAAGAGAAGTTTGTGAGGAAGAATGTAGATATATATAGCGCACAATCCCTTTTTCGCCCTGTAAACTATCGCTCACCCTCACTAGGCGCAGCCGAGTATAACGACGAAGCTTTATATTGCGTAATTCCCCGTGCAATGAGTACATTCAGAA
>DUAA01000204.1:11767-14785 GCA_012961055.1 Nitrospinaceae bacterium | reverse complement strand
GCGACCCCGGGAACACCAATAATCATACCGGTAATTCCAAACAATTCACCACCCAGCAAAACAGCAAAAATAACAGCTACCGGATGGAGTCCAATATTTTCTCCTACCAAACGGGGTGTTATAAACATACCTTCAATGGCTTGGGCAACTGCAAAGACCCCTGCGACACCCACCACTGGCAACCATTCCTGAGTATGTATGAAGGTCAAAAGTGCAGCCGGCACCAAACCTATAATCAGGCCCAAATAAGGAACCAGGTTGGCTAGTCCAGCTATCATCCCAAGCGACAAACTCATCGGCGTATCGCACAAGAACAAACCTATTGAATACATAATTCCCATTAAACCGGCAACCAACAACTGTCCACGCACAAAATGTGAGAGAATCTGATCAATCTCTGAGACAACATTTTCTATTTTTTCCTGTAACCGGGGTGGGACCAGCCCTAATAGTTTGGCGTTAATAGAATCAAAGTCACGTAACAAATAAAACATCACAACAGGAATAATAATCAGGTTGGCAAGCATCAAAACAATGTTGAACAGATTGGATATTGAGCCCCAGATTAATTTGCTGGAAAAATGTAAGGCCTTCATCGGTAATTCTCCAAAACGTGATAGCCCTTCATTGAGAAGCTCTTCAACCTTTGCCGAATCCAGTCCACGGATCAAATCCAAAATCGGGCGCAACCATTCTTGAAAAATCCCGACATAGGTGGGAATGTTTTTGGAAAGACTTTCCGCCTGCATACTAAAAACTGGGACAAGTAAAATCACAGAACCCAGAGCAAGGATGAAGACCATAAACATCAAAACCAAAACAGACATTGTTCTCGAAAACTTAAAAGAAACTAATTTATCTACAAGAGGATCCAGTAGGTAAGCCAGGGCAAAGGCTATAAAAAAAGGTGCTACCACACGCCGCGAAAAATAAAGTGCAACGGAGGTCACTAGAAATACAACAACGGTGATATAAAGCAGATTTTTATTGTTTCTCTGGCTCATATTTACATATCTGACATGGATATCGGTGGAATTTCAGAAGTCTTCTTCATAGGCACCTCTACCCCCTTTTCCCAATACCGATGGAACGAAGAGGCAAGAAAACCTGAAAGTTTTTTACTGGCAATATCAAAAGCTTCAATTTCCGCCTGCGAAGCATGTTCGTGTTTGATGGTAGAAAATTCTGTCTTGGCAGCGATCAACAAGGACTCCAAGGTTGATATTACCTTGACATTAATATTAGTTTGAACGGTTTTGGTGCCCTCTTTCACATTTTCCTCACGCAAGCTGGATACAGCCGTTCCCACGACAACAATATCGGCACCAACTTCCAACCCTATCTTACGGGCAGATTTTCGGTCGCCCTTGATCGCTTTGAGAACCATTTTTTCAGAAATTAATTCCCGCAGTTCATCCCGTCCCACAACTTCTATTCCGCTTTCTATAAGATTAGAAGCCAACTGGTTTTCTGAAATAGGAATGATATCCCAAAAAGAAGTGACCGGAGCGAAAGTAAAACTTTTCTCATTAATTAACAAAGCTACCTTTTTTTTGTTGCTCGAACTCGCAATCACTCCCACTCCCTCCAAAGCCTGATTCACTGCGGAGCGGAAAAACCGCATTTCCAATTCCACCTTACTGGTTTTATTGATCTGATCATCGTAAGCTTCCAAAGTTCGATAGCTTTTCACAAAATGTGAAGAACGTCTCAATATTTTCCGAAGATCTCTCTGACTCTCCTCATACTCCTCGTCCCCTATAATTTCTTTTATCGCTTCTTGCAAGCCATCCTTCAAGGCAAGCTCTACAGCTTTTTTACGAGATAACACATAGTTCTCGCCTTTAACCAAAACACTCGCAAAACCCACATAAACATCACGCGTCTTTTGTTGCGCATAGATCTCAGCATTAAAACATCCACCAAAAATAAAAAACCAGAACCCTATTAAGAGAGCGGGGAGACATCTCAATGAAATCATGTTTATGTCCGTTTCTTTCTGCGTACCTTAATCGGTTCAGGCTCTTTTGCTACAAGGCTTTGAAGCGCCTTGATTTCTTTAGGACGGAGAAACCGGCAAGCACCCAAAGGAAGTCCTGTCAAGTTCAACCCGGCAAAATGGGTTCGCTGTAATTTGATCACCGGGTGACCGATATGCTCGCACACTCTCTTAATATGACGATTTTTTCCTTCCGTCAAAGTTAAAATAAGGAAACAGTTTTTACCGCTCACCCTATGTACTTTTGCTTCTATTGGGCGGAATTGGCTGTCCTCAAGGTGCACTCCTCGAGCCAATCTTTTTAAGGTTTTTTCATTTGGAACTCCTGACACCTTGACCTTATAGGTACGTGGAACACCATACCGAGGATCTAATAGTTTCTTTGAAAGAGTACCATCATTCGTAAACAGCAATAGCCCCTGGGTATTAAAATCCAAACGGCCCACGGGAAAAACCCGGACCTTCACCACCCGAACAAACTCCATAACTGTCGTTCGACCTCGCTTATCAACGTCTGTTGTGGTCAAACAAGAGGTAGGTTTATTCAAAATAAGATAAGCTGATTCCTGATGGCGGGGTATCGATTTTCCATCGACCTGAATAGAATCCTTGTTCGGATCAGCCAGGGTGCCCAACTTGGTGACTACCTGATTATTTAGCCGAACCTTACCTTGCTCAATCCATCTTTCCGCTTCACGCCGAGACGCGAGCCCTGCATTGGCAATTATTATTTGCAAACGAATTTTCATAATTTTAAAAAATATAGTAGGGGCGAATAAAAACCAGAAACTTAATCGATTACGGAGTCTTCTTCATTTTCAATAACCGGCCTTTCCTCATCGGTGGAAGGCGTGGCGCCCTCGGAGGTCGAAAATTCGATTTGAGTTTGGAGAGGAACATCTTCCCCCTCTATCTCACCCCTCAAGTCTTTCAGAGTGGGCAGATCGCTCAAATCTTTCAGGCCAAAGTACTCTAGGAATTTTTGCGTTGTTCGATACATAATGGGCCGACCTAGAACC
>DUAA01000204.1:8980-11757 GCA_012961055.1 Nitrospinaceae bacterium | reverse complement strand
GGCCCACAGGCCCAATCACCTTTTTCTCTAACAGGGTCTTCATCACTCCACTTGAGTCCACGCCTCGAATATCATCCACCTCCTGTCGGGTGAGCGGTTGTTTGTATGCAATGATCGACAAGGTATCTAGGCTGGGCTGAGATAAGCGGGTTGAGCGATCGAGCTTGAGATACCTTCTGATGTAATTATTAAATTCATGTCGGGTGCAAAGCTGGTAGCCATCTGCCACCTCCATAATTTGCAAATTTCGTGAGTTATACTCTTCTTTTAACTCGTCAAGTATGGATTGCAGTTGGTTTATATCCGTTCCATCCAGAAAAACTTTAGAAAGTTCTTTGGCATTGATCGGCTGATCAGCAGCCAATAAAACATTCTCAACAATCGATTTTAATTCTTCACGTTCCATAGTTTATCTTAATACCATGGGTTACTTAAACTGCTTGACCTGCATCTTGCCAAAGAGGTTGCATATTATACCCTAGTCTACTAAAGCTCCCATTCAGCTTAGACACCCTTTTCTCGGCAGTAAAAATTATTGGTAGTGCCCCTCCGGCTAGCAGTCGGGATCGAAATATTTACTTAATGCCAAGCCTTGTGAATGGTAGTTCGAATTTAGGGCAAGACCATACACTTTTTTAGGACGTTCCACCACTTTTTCAAACTTCAATCGACAGAAAGTCTGCCCGTCTTCGACCATAAATGGAACATCGTGGGGACGCACTTCCATTACTGCGCGAGTCCCTTGATTCATGAGTTCATCGGTTCCGTTCCAGCCAAACCCAGAATCGAAAAAACCCGCATAATGCGTACGAAGTTCCCCGCTATTGGGTTCGTAAGCGACCATTTCTGCCAACCAGTCTGGCCAAATGCATACTCTTTCCTTAGACATCATTATATAAAAACTTTCCGGCTCCAGAATCAACCGGTTCTTTTTGGGCCGGTGAATAGGCTCCCAGAAATCATCCGCTTTGTAATATTTAACTTTAGATAGGTCAAGAACTGTTGAATTGGCCTTAGCCTTGTAGGCAATGATCGATTCGGGTTGATCACCTGCAACATCCACACTAACATAAACCCCACTCTCAACTTTCACCTCATCAACAGGAATGATCATTCCGTTGCGGTCAAATAGAATGGGGTTTTTCTTATACTTGATCATTAGCTTCTTTTTATCCAAAGTTTGCGATGAGACATGGGAAACCCGTAACTGATTTAGAGATAACCCCGCATGGACCTTCACAGGAAAGGAGCGTGATATGATTTCGAGATATAGCTTGCCACTATAACCCCTCGGGATCTCATCGAACCTATTCCCCCTATCCACAATGACCCTGGTAAACATATCGAGCCTACCCGTCGAACTTTTTGGGTTCGCCAAACCATACAAAGCAGATGGCAAAGAAAGTTCTTCCATCAAGGGGATCAGGTAAATTGCATTTTTCTCTAATATCCCACCCTCTGTGATATCAAAATCATATAGGGTAAACTCTTTAAGCTTCGTGGCCACCAGTTCATTCTCTGGCAGAAAGCTGCATTGGATTCGGTATGCCTTAGGTCCCAGTCGCAAATCTAAGCTCACAGGCTGAATCTGGGAAGCATAAATCGGTTCTTGGGAGTGAATCATTCCTTGACGATGCACCTGTTCAATTAGCTGACAGGGGAGATAACCCGACTTACCCTTTAAATAACCCATCAAGTTAGATTCCAATAATTTATCTTCTGCTATAGAGCTCATTAAATGTCCGATATCATCTTACGGTTAAAAAATACATCCAAAAGAAGCCATTGTGGCGAAGAAACTCCAAATTTCCCTATCTATTAAAGTTCATCTAGTTGACATGCAGTTTGAGGCTATGATTTAATCGCATTACTCAAAATAATTCAACTTGATTATTTTAATTTGCCTGACAAATCGTGTGTTAAGGATAGTCTTAATTTTCCCGTAGCGAAACTTCGTCCAAAATAATTATGGGAAACCTTATATTTAAGGAATAAAAAAACATTTTTCCTCGATCTTTAATAAACGGATCTTATTAATATAGTTCACCCCTAGCAAGGCTCCGAAAAAAACTATGAGTTCAAAAGGTTTGAAAAACAATAAAGTTGAGTCCTCCAGTAGCCCTCTGAAGCGCTCTTTGGTAATGATCTCCTGGATGAGTGGGTTGGTAGTTGGTTTATGGGCCTTGATGTACTATTCCGCACCTGAAAGCAACCTCGAGCCCTATAATAATTTTAAAGAAACCAAAACGGAACTTAATAGAACGGTACCTGGAAAAAATGCAAAACCTGAAAATCAAAAATTTACCCTGCCCAGTGACTTCGACACAGGACACCTAATTCAAGCAGCAACTACCGTACCTACGGCACCATCGCGCCTACCTCGAAGGACGTTGGAACATATCCAGAAAGGGATGCAATTTACCGAGGAGGGGAAGTTCAACGCTGGAGATATAGAATTTGAACAAGCCTCCAAAATCAGCCCCAATTCACCAAATTTGTTTTCAATCTGGGGTGCGGCCCTGCGCATGGCTAAAAAGTTTGAAGGTGCCAACAAGCGTTTTGCCCGGGCACATGAACTCTCACCCAATGATGAAGAAATCACTTTCAACTGGGGCATGTCTGAGTTGGAAGCAAGCCACCCTGAAAAAGCTGCCCAACTGTTTCAAAAAACGGTAGCAATTGCTCCGCAAAACTATATGGCCTACAACATGCTGGGAAAAGCCTTTGGCCGCCAGAAAATGTATGAAGAGGAAAAATCTTCCTACAAGAAAGCCCTA
>DUAA01000204.1:5451-8923 GCA_012961055.1 Nitrospinaceae bacterium | reverse complement strand
ATACAAAAAAGATTTGAAAATGCGGCACCACATTTTCTCAAAGCCATTGAAATAGATAAGCAGTTCGAAAAACCCTTTGTCATCCAGATGCTAACCGCTTTAGGACTCTATGACCCTGCTGCTGAGAAGAGGACCCACAAAGACAAGCCCAAGCCAGCTCATGAAGCAAAAATCGAAGCTCCGCCAGCAACAGAAAAGGTCGCGGATCAGAAACAGTCCGAAGGCTCAGACCATAAAATGGAAGAAGGATCCAAAAAAGTAAAAAAGACCACAACTGTAAAAGGCAACATCCTGATCAATGGTCAAAAACCTGGCTCTAATACGCTAGTGTTTCTGGAAACGAAAAATAAACTCAGGATATCCAGTCAAAAGCCCGAAACCCTGACCATTCGTCAGAGTCAATTGAACTTCTTGCCCCAGCACTCGGTCATCCAAGTGGGATCTAGCGTCATATTTTCAAATGAGGACCGTGAAGTACACAATATTTATTCCAAGTCTCTAAGCAACCAGTTCAATCTAGGCGCTATGGCATCAGGGGCTTTTAAAACCATCGAATTCAATCAAGCCGGGCCTGTAGTGCTGAGGTGCAATATGCATAAGGACATGATCGGAACCCTTTTCGTGGTTCCCAATGGCTATTTCACTAAACCCAACACCAACGGGGACTACCAGTTCGACAACGTAAAAAGTGAAAACTATATTCTGCAGGTGTGGGACCCGATGCTGGCACCGGAAGAGGTGGAAATCAATCTCAGATCGGCCGACTTGACGGGTGTCGATCAGGCCTTCGATTTTGATATCAAGTCCGCATCGCTTCCGGGAGAAATCCACGACATGATCGATCCAACCGACTACAACGCTATTGTGGATAATATTGAAAGAGAAATGACACAGGCTATCGAGGACTGGAAGAATGGGAAAAAATTCATTTCCCGCAAGCGCATGCTCATGGCCATCACCAAGCATTACGCAGGAGAAGGTCTTAAAGATGCCATCGCAAAAAGTTTCAGCTCCAAACGGAGTATGCTTCTGGAACAAAAACTGGATACAATCCGGAAAGAAATTTCCGGATATGGTAAGTCGAAAGAAAACATCACCGAGCAATCACTCATCAGACAGGCAAAGTTCGCCGTCTCCCAACTGCGCCTGAACGTCAAAGAACTCGAAGCACGCCTGCAACCCAGCTCCCGGAAGTGAAAACCCTAATCAAACTATAGATAAACAGAAATAATTCTCTCCCCTAACAAGAAGGAAAGGAATATAATCACTTATCCTCTCTTCCTTTCAAGCAATATCACCATTCCGGATCTTCCCCTTTTAGGATGCCGGAGCCGGGGAAGAGAATAACTGCGAACCCGCAGCGGCTCGGGATGATCAAAAGAGGACGACCCTGTCCGCTGAGATACTCCTTGATTAATCAGAGAAAGTCATTACCATTTGCCTACCTCGCTGGAGGGTGATATTTTAACTGCATGAGCCTAAAATTATTCAACACCCTGACCCGAAGCAAAGAGCCGTTCGTTCCCCTTAAAGAAAAACAGGTTGGCATGTACGTATGCGGTGTCACCGTTTACGACTATTGCCATGTCGGTCACGCCCGTGCTGCCATCGTCTTCGACACAATGTTTCGTTATTTCCAATATCTTGGTTACGAAGTTAATTTTATCCGAAACTTCACGGACATTGATGACAAGATCATCAACCGCGCCAATGATAAAGGCATGGACTGGCAAGAGATCACCCATAAATATACCGTGGCCTTTCACGAAGACATGGGGAAGCTCAATATTGCTTCCCCTACCGAAGAACCCAAAGCCACCGACCATATTCCCGAAATGCTAAGCATGATCCAGTCTCTGATCGATCAGAATAAAGCTTATGCAATCGATGGAGACGTGTTTTATTCGATTAAATCGTTCAAGGACTACGGTTGTCTTTCTGGAAAAAATATTAACGACCTGCAATCTGGGGCCCGGGTCGAGGTCAACGAAACCAAACGTAATCCGTTGGATTTTGCTTTATGGAAAAAGAGTAAACCCGGTGAACCTTTTTGGAACAGTCCATGGGGAGCGGGACGGCCCGGCTGGCATATTGAATGCTCAGCCATGAGTAAAAAATTTTTGGGTGACACCTTCGATATTCATGGTGGTGGTAAAGACCTCGTCTTTCCACATCACGAAAATGAAATCGCACAATCCTGCGGTTGCACAGGGCAACAACCTGTCCGGTACTGGGTACATAACGGATTCGTAAATATTGATAAGGAGAAAATGTCTAAGTCCTTGGGCAATTTTTTCACCATCCGGGAAATTTACAAAAAATACCATCCGGAAGTATTGCGATTGTTCCTCATTAGTAGTCATTACCGGAGTCCTATCGACTTTTCAGAAAAAAATTTGGATGACGCCACCAAAGTACTCACCCGGTTTTATGAAGGACTCGCCGGTGCGCGGAATAAAACTGCTACTATGGATTTAAAATTAGTTCCGGATTTTCAGGAAAAAATAAAAAATCATCCTTTGACCAAAAAGTTTGAAGTTGCCATGAACGATGACCTAAATACAGCAGTGGTTATGGCCCATATGAATGAGGAACTGAAAAACCTCAATTCTGCGGTAAAAGATAAAAACTCTGCTAATTTGGAAGAGGTTGCGGTTGCGACTGCCGCCTGGGAGACTGCCGGTCGAATTCTTGGTTTATTTTTCTTAACTCCTGAAGAGTTTGAAAAGGAACTTTTCGAAATTAAAAATCGTGATCTGGGTTTGGAAGTCAGCAAAATCGAACAACTGATCGCAAATCGCAATGCGGCACGTCAATCTAAAAACTGGACCGAAGCAGACCGTTGCAGGGATGACCTGGTCCAAATGGGTGTCCTCATTGAGGATACCCCGAATGGGACCGAGTGGAAACTGAAATGACTACCACACTTGTGGACAGAGGCCCGAAATTTACCTAGGCTACAATCGGCTTGAAGTCCTGGAAAAAGTCATTCGCTGTATCTGGAACGACTAAATATTTTGCACACCCTCTCTGAAAACCTTAAAGAGGGGCAAAACCTGAAAATCATTTATCCCGGATATTGAAACTCTGGTAAGGGGCCCGACTTCACCCACGAAAAAAATAAGGTAAACATTCAGACCTACGAAGGGGATGTCGAACTGCATGTTTACTCCATCGCTTGGAATGCTTATGGGCATTCCAACAATCCAGACTTCGACAACGCTACCCAGCATGTC
This sequence comes from Nitrospinaceae bacterium, assembly GCA_012961055.1. GTDB lineage: Bacteria > Nitrospinota > Nitrospinia > Nitrospinales > VA-1 > LS-NOB. The sequence goes on along the minus strand of DUAA01000204.1, from coordinate 5,687 downwards.
TATTGTAGCAAGAAAAGGGGAGAAAACCTCAATCACCAAAATACAAAAATAAAATTTCCTTCCAGGTTGAAATTAAGAATTACCTGATCAAAGAAATTGTGGACCTCAACAATGAACTCGATTTTGATACCTACCCGGCGCTGAATTACTTTAATTACGGTCTATTCCATCAATCATAGGCATAGCCTTCAAAAGAGAAACTCATCCAGATTTTAAATGCCTCTGGTAAAGCTAGG